>DAIUBX010000109.1:1366-8164 GCA_036846465.1 Bernardetia sp. | reverse complement strand
AGTCAAATTTTGCAAAATGTAACGGCTTCTCTTGTTGGAGATGATTTTGAAAGCAAGTATAGCCAAGTGCGTCCAGAAGAAAAAATCTTGATTGTAACAATTACATCAGATAAAGGTCTTTGTGGAGCTTTTAACACGTATGTTCTTCGTGCGACACAAACTCTGATTAACCGTAATTACAGCCGTCAAAATTCTTTAGGAAACGTAACCGTTATGCCTATCGGAAAACGAGCTTTAGATTATGTTAAACGTCGTAACTTGAAATCTGTAAATGAGTATTCAACAATATTTTCTCAAAAAGAAATCACTTTTGATTATGTTCGTTTAGCAGCAGAGTACGCAATGGACGGGTTTACAAAAGGAAATTACGATAAAATAGAAATTGTTTATAATGAATTTAAAAATGTTGCTACACAGATTGTGCGTGTAGAACAGTTTTTACCCATTGCTCCTCCTACTGAAAAAGTAGAAGAAAAAGCATCAACAAAACCGTCATTGCTTAAAAAAGAAGAATTTTCTGCTAGTGTAGATTACGTTTTTGAGCCAGATAAAAAAGAAATTTTAGCAGACCTTATTCCTCAATCTCTCAAAACTCAGTTTTATAGTAAAATCCTAGAATCAAATGCAGCCGAACAAGGCGCACGTATGACAGCGATGGATAAAGCGACTGAAAATGCTGGAGAACTTTTGAAAGAATTGAAATTGAGTTATAATAGAGCTAGACAAGCCAACATTACAAAAGAAATTTTGGAAATTGTTGGTGGTGCAGAAGCATTAGAGCAAAATTAATTTTTAGGTTAATTAGCTTATTTTTAAAAAACCGTTTGAAATCTATTTTCAGACGGTTTTTTGTGTTACGATATTTTCTAACTTATTTTACAGAATGAATATTTCTACATTATCATTAGTTTTAGTTTTTTTAGGTGGTGGACTGGGTTCGATAGTCCGTTTTCTATTTTCAAAATGGATTATTACTCCTTCTACTGATTTTCCGACGGCTACTTTTGTTACTAATTTTTTAGCTTGTGTTATTTTGGGAGTTTTAGCTAATTATTTAGGCGAAGCAAAACAGGAGAGTGAAAAAATAATGGCTGCATTATTTATGACAGGTTTTTGTGGTGGTTTTAGTACATTTTCGACACTAAACTTAGAAACCTTCAAACTTATTCAAGCTCAAAATTATCAAATTGCTTTTTTATATACCTTTCCTAATGTAATTCTAGGTTTTGTTGGAATTGCTATTGGATTTTGGCTTGTTGGGCTTTTTAAGTAAAAAAATATTTACAATTTACGATTCGCAAATCGTGGATTACTTCAAAATATGGTTTCAATCATCTGCTTGTGCTACAATCACGCAAATTTTATCGAAGAGGCTTTATATTCTGTCTTTAATCAAACCTATAAAAATTGGGAATTGATTATTGTAAATGATGCCAGTACAGATAATAGCAAAGAAATTATAGATAAAATTGTAAAAGAAAATTCTCTTCAAACTATTCAAACCATTCATTTAGAAGACAATAAAGGAAATTGTGCAGCTTTTAATGAAGGTTTCAGAATTTCAAAAGGAAAATATATAATAGATTTGGCTGCCGATGATAAATTTGAAGTCGATAAACTAGAAAAACAAGTCAAGATTTTAGAAAGTGCTGACAAGCGAACAGGAATTTGTTTTACAAATGCTACTTTGATTGATGAAAAGAGCAACAAATTAGGAAATTATTATTTTGATTGGCACAAAAAACAACCAAAAGATGGTTTCATTTTTAAAGAACTTATAAGAGCTGGAGGAATGATTTGTTCGCCTACGATGCTTATCAAAAGAGAAGTTTTGGAAGATTTAGGAGGCTATGATGAATCGCTCTCGTATGAAGATTATGATTTTTGGGTGCGAAGTGCTAGAAATTGGAAATATATTTTCCTTAATGAAAATCTAACTTTTTATAGAAAAACAACTCATTCTCATTCTACTACTTTCAAGAAAAAAAATAATCCTCATCTTTATTCTACCTTAAAAGTCTGTCAAAAAGGTTTTGATTTGTGTCAGAATAAAGAAGAATATAAATCACTATCAATATCGGTTCTTTATCATTTTAAAGAATCATTGAAATATAAAAATCATAAAGCTGCAAAAGGATTTTTAATTTTGTTTAGAAAATTAATTTGTAAATTTTTGTAGCTGACATTTATGGTAACAAATAAAGCACCTATTATACTCTCATTCCTCTTACCAAAAATTATTTCATTTTTGCACGTTTTATCAAATAAGGCAATAAAATTCTGTCCATCGGCTGACGAATATCCACTTCTACAAAATCAATTTTATATTGTCCACTTTTGAGTTTTAGAGCTTGTTCTTTAGCTTTGGTTTGCTCACGATAATACTCTCTCACCTGTGCAGGTTGAAGTTTTATTTTTTCGCCTGTTTCTACATCTGTAAAAATATACGGACGGTCTTCAAAATCAAATTCAGTTTCTGTTTTGGAATCTTTTACATGAAACAACAAAACTTCATGATGACGGTGTTTTAAATGTTGAAGAGCTGCAAAAAGCTCATCGGTATTATTCATATTATCCAACATATCACTAAAAATAATGACTAACGAACGTTTGTGTAATCGCTCGGCTATTTCGTGCAAAACTTTTGCTGTCGACGTTTTTTTGTTGTTGGGTGCTGGTGCATCTAAAAGCCGTTGAAACTCCAAAAAAAGTGTGTGAATATGTTTTGAAGTCGCTTTTATAGGCGTTTGAAGTTCTAATTTATCCGAAAAAGTAGTCGCACCGATAGCATCACGCTGTTTTTGAAGCATGTAAGCGATAGAGGCAGCAGCCATAATGGAAAAAGTAATCTTTCCATTTTCGTACTTTCCATTTCCTTGTTCTGAGCGTGGATAATACATAGAAGGCGAAACATCAATCAAAAGCTGCGCTCTCAAATTAGTTTCTTCTTCATAGCGTTTTACAAAAAGTTTGTCGGTTCGTGCATAGACTTTCCAGTCAATATGACGAGTGCTTTCTCCAGTATTATAAAGACGGTGTTCGGCAAATTCTACCGAAAAACCGTGATAAGGCGATTTATGAAGTCCAGAAATGAATCCTTCTACCACTTGACGAGCCAAAAATTCTATATTTCCGAACTGACGAATGGCTTGTATATCTAATTCTTGCATAATTTCATTTTTTCTCATTCTAAATGAGCTACATGTAATATCTTTCTCACTCTAAAGAGTAAGCTACATTCAAAAATACAAACAACTTGGAACAAAGACGTAATTTTATAAAATAAGAGTTTAAATTAACTCTTTTTTAGTGTATAATGAAATTAAATTGATTTTAGCACTGAAAGACGACGCAGTCAATTTGATAAATCAAATTGCTACGATTAAACTAGGTATTTTGAAGGATAGAGAGTAATTTAATTAGAAATTATCTTCTCAATTTCCTTCATTATATCTCCAATATTTGGTTCATTACTTTCTTCTACGCCATTAGGAGTATGTTTATGATGTGGAAAAGTAGAAATTTCTTTGTGGTGTGCTGCATTATCATATCTAAAAATTAGATTTTTATCTTTGTCCATATAGTGATAACGGTATTTTGTTTTTGAATTTTCCTCTACATCTTTCACTTCTAAAAAACTTAAATAGCTTTTGTCATCAAATATAACTTCGCCTTTTATCAATCCATTTATAGGATCGAATATCTCTGTTAAAAAGTCAGAGTTACTATAAAGGTATTGATACTGTTCAATTATTGATTTGACATGTGTAAAATAATTTTCTATCGTCATGAGTGTTTTTTATAGAATGAAAAATTAAGCTATTTCTTTAAGTTTATTTTCACTCTTTAATTTCATTTCATAAACTCCTGCCCAAATCATAAAATCAGTAGAGTCATCTACTTCTCCTTTTTTGAATTTATCGTAAAATAAATTAGAAGATATAGAATATTTTTCTTCATACATCTTTAAGTTTCTATTCATTCTATGTATTCCATTTTTTATCTCAATTTTGTAGTTTTCAATAAAACGTTCAAATAAAATATTTTTATTTTCATAAGAATTAGCTAATCGTTCTATTTTTTGAGCCAAATCTGTGTTTAATTCAATCGTTATTTTTGTCATTATTTCTAGTGTTTAGATGTTTTTTATTAAAACGTAATTCTTCAATTTAAAGTTCTACCGTATTTTGTATTATCCTGCCTCTCATCATAAAAATCATATCAATCACTCGCTAAATCAGTTACAGTATTTATTCCAAATAATCCAACCCAAACTCCAAAAGCGTATCCAAAGTAAGACCAAAAGCAATCCCAAAACCAAAACCATACTGTACAAGTCTATCAAAATACTTTTTGGCAAAGGAATTAAATAAGGCTTCAATTTCTTTTGGTGGCATCTGCGAAACTTCGGCAATAACAATGTCTTTTATCGGAATGGAAGCCAAAATATGAGGTAATTCTTCTTGCAACGCCTCCAAACCTGCATTCAATAAAAGCTCAACTACAAAATCCTTACTTTCATTTGGAATGTTTTTGAGTGTTGGAAGGAGATTTTTTTGGATAAAATGGGATAAGGCTTCCTCAAAAAGTACTTTGTTTTTGGGTTCGTCTAATTGTTTTTGAATAGCTTTTGCAAGGTCTTTTTCTAAAATTGTCCAATCTACAAACTCATTTGCAGGTATTTTTTTGATTCTCTCAAATAAAAGTGCTACTACTCTTCGCCCTTGTGCATCTAAAGCAGCCGATTTCAAAATCTGTTTACTGACCTTTTCAATGGTTTGTTTGAGGGCAGGTTTATCAATTCTTTCCCATAAAGCTGTATTCGAACTCAAATTATTTTCTTGATTTTCGAAGCTATTTTTCTGTAAAATGGATTCAATTACACCAATAATTAGTTCATTTGGCTTTTCTTGTAACTGTTTTTTATTCGAAAAATAATGCGTTTTTAGGTGTTTTCCTGCTAGTTTTAATTCAGTTTGAAGTAAGTTTTGTAAATCTTCTAACGAATGAATATCTGTAACCGAAATAAAAGTCGAAACTTTAGTTTGAAAAAGCGTATTCAAAAGTTGATTTGTCAAATCTCTTACTGCTTTTTGAGTCGTTTCATTTCCTAAAAGATTCGAAACCGTTTTTTCTAAGTATAAATTATTGAATTTTATACCCACCTCTCCCAACGAAACTTCTCCAATTCGTTCTACTTCATTATGCACCAAACGATTTACACTCTCAATTTCCTTTAATAAAAAATTAGGAATTCCTTCTGTGGCGAGTTCTTTCGCTGTTTTTTTGATTGCTTTTTTATAAATAAACGCTGCTTTTTGCTCAGAATAGGCTTTTTCATAAACTTGATTTGCCACTTCTTCACTATTGGAAGTAAGCCATTCTGCGCCTGTTTCTATCATTTTTTGAATGATAAAATCAATATTATTTGTCAAAAGACTAAGCAAAGAACCACCGAAAAGTTGCCCTATTTTTTTTTCTTCTGCAATTTCTTTCGAAATATGTTTGTCTATAAATTCAAATATTTTTGCTTGTGTTTTACGGTCTTGAAGTTGTTCGACTAAATAATCTGAAAGTTTTGTTTCTAAATTACGAGTTTGTTTTTTGCTTAAATAACTTTGAATTGTTCGCTCGGTTACTTTTTCTGCAAATTCTGAATTAAGCTGTTTTATTAAAAAACTGATTTGTTCATCACTATCAATTTTCTCAAAAAACGAATCCATTTCTAAGCTAATCCAGTTTTTGATTTTATCATACAAAACTGTACGAACAGATTGAGGAAGCGCATCGCCTAATGTTTCGTGGCTTTTCAAATAGCTTTCAATTTGCTCAAAAGCTGTTTCTGAAACCAAATTTGAAAGCGAATCATCTTGAATATATTTCAAAACGGTACTTTCAAAAGAAGAAGTATCAATATCTTCTAAAGTAAATTTCTGGTAAGGCTGAATTCCTTTTTTGAGTAAAGATGATAGTTTATTTTCTTGATTTGTATCTTGTTCTTTAGCAAAACTTTCAACCAACTTCCATCCTAAACCTGCACCTTTTTGAGCAATAAAAGCCTTATAATCTTCTGTATATTCATAAATTTTGGCATAATTATCAGACTGAATCCAATTTTTTGCACCTTCCAAAATTCTATCTTTACTTGTATCAAATGAAGTTCTCAAACCTTCCTCATTCATTAGTTTATTGCCTACAAAATTCCCCATATTTTCAGCAAAACGACCTCTATTTTTGATAACAATGCCGGGAGTGAGAGGAACAGAAACTTTTTTACCAGTAAGAGGGAAACATTTTTTTTCGTAAGGTTTAAAAATCATTTGTAGTGCAATCCAGTTTGTACCCAAACCAGTCGCACCATACGCCAAGGCAGGAACAGCATAATGTAAAATAGGTTGATTTATACTCGGCATCGCAGCCAAAGCACCACCAGCAATTCCACCCCAAAGCGCACCCAAAGCCGTAATTGGTTTGAGTTCTTTTCCCATAAATTTTTCTACCATGGTTCGGATAGTTTCAGGCGATTGTTGACTCAAATTAAGCTGAACAACTTCCTCAATTCTTCCCTCAACAAGGGTATTCAAATTCTGAACTAAAAATTTATGAAGCGTTTTGGATAAATCTTCCGAAATACTAGGAAACTGTTTTAAAGAAGTTAAATAATTTTTGACCTCATCAGTTTCTACATTTTTCAAAAATTCTATGGCGTAAGAATCAACTCTTTCTGTGAGCGCAATGGCTAACTCTTCGATTTGGTCTGCCGAAATAAGACGGCTCAAAGGCTGTTTGTTTACCCTT
>DAIUBX010000109.1:0-1356 GCA_036846465.1 Bernardetia sp. | reverse complement strand
AAGCAGCTATCTCTTGATGATGATTTTGAGATTTTTCGACTGCCCACTTTTCAAAATTGATAGCTAGTTTTTTGCGCTGTTCGGCTGCAATAAGTTCATTTAGAGGAGTTTCAAGAACTTTATCTAGTCGTTTATTGAGTTCTTTTGTAAGGCGTTCTGAAAATTTAGGATTAAAAATAAGCGTCTGAACAGAATCTTTTCTGAATGTATTTAGATTTGCAAGTAAAAACGGAATTAGCTTTTCGGTAGGAATAAATTCTCCAATTTCTTTTTCTAAAAATATTTTGGCGAGTGGCATCACGTCCATACGATTGAGGGCATCGCCTACATTTTTACGTAAAATTTTGGTAAGCGAAACGACTGTATTTTGAGTTTTTAGACCTCCTACAATTTCGCCTATACTTTTACTTTCCAAATAATCGACGACTTGCTGCGTGAGTTCCTTTGCAACCTGTTCAGGATTACGACGATACGAATCAATAATACTCGTTACTTTTCCGATAATATCAGTAGATTGACTAATACTTCCAACAAAAACTTTTACGAGCCAATTTTTGAAACCCGATTCTACATTATTTGTAAAAGTTTGGTCAATCAAAATTTCTAATTCTCTTTGACGAGAATACAACCAACCAATTACTTTTACCAAAATGGCAGGAAATTGATGAGCAAAGAATTTTTCTAAAGTAACTTTTGTGTTTGCATCAAGTAGCTCAAAAATTGTTTTTTCTTCTTTTTCTAATGTATTTATCAAAAAGTCAGAAAAGACATCAATAATTTTTACTCCTTCTTCAGTTTCTAAAATAGCTTGTAAACGCTGTAAAATTTCTTTTACCAAATGCTGCGCTTTTTCTTCTCCTAAAATATCTAGCAAACGTTTTTTAGAAATTCGTTCAGCCAAATTAGTAACCAGTTCTTCAATTTGTAACTCCTCAAAAGTCTGATTGATAAGGTTTTCTATTGGTTTTTTGTGCTGTGCTTCTAATAAAAGGTGCAAATCGGCTGTCAGAAAATGCAATTCATCTTTAATAGTTTTCTGTAAATCTTGATGAATAAAAGAAGAAATAGATTCATTTCCAATCTCATCGGCAAAATCACGCACCAATTTTTCCAAGCTATTCCATTCCGAAACACCAGCCATCAATTCTTTTACAATATTTTTACTTACACTTTGCCATTGCTCGTCTGAAATGGCATCGCCTAAAGTTGTTTCTTTCGAAAGATGAAGTAAAAAAGGTTCTAATGTTTGAGGCAAATTACTTTTTGCTTGTTCTCTAATTATTGTCGTTGTTTCCTCAAACTTAGGAATGTCTTTTATAACAAAAGCGTGAGAAATAGAATCGGCTAATTTAGTTT
>DAIUBX010000108.1:0-8177 GCA_036846465.1 Bernardetia sp. | reverse complement strand
ACAGGCAGTGTTTCTCTCTTTTTTGCTTTTTTATCTAATTGAGTAATCTGAAAAATAGCAAATTTGTAACTACGATGAACGTCAGGAAAAATAGTTTTTTTATTTTCAAATTGATAGAAAAATTCTAATTGATAGTTTTCAAAAATATGTTTTCTGATAGTGATAGAAGAATCTTCATAAATCCAAGCCGATGGTGTAATGTAAGTGAGCGTTCCGTCTTTGGTAAGCAAACCTAGATTTTGTTCGATGAAAAAACGGAATAAATTATTATCTCCCACACCTGCATTATAAGGATAATAATTTTTGTAGTATTCATTGGCAAAAACTACAAAATCCTTTTTCGTGTTGTATTCATTCTGAATGCCTTTATAATTCAAAACATTCTCACGAGTTTCTTTTTTCTCTTGATTTTTCATTGTTCTGTACGAACTTCTCCACATAGAAAAGAAATCAGAATCACTAAATTTAGTTTTATCCCAAGGTGGATTTCCAATAATCAAATCAAAACCACTATGTCCATTTTGAAATACTTCGGCAAACGTAATTTCATAATTAAAGAAACTAAATTGTTCTGCTGTTTTCTTTATACGTTTTACTAATTCTGCATTTTTTTCTTTGAATATTTTCTCTTCAAAATCAGTCAAAGTAGCATTTAGTAAGTCTATTTCTTTTTGTGCTTCTGTTTTATCATCAAAAATAAAAGGAACAAAACGTTTGTAGGTGTGAAAATTCATTGCTAAATCTAGCTGACTCAAAGCAGGTTCTAATTTTTTATAGATTTCTTTTGATTGTTGTATCTCTTCTGCTGTTGTATCTTTTAGGTTAGAAAGTTCGGATAATTCTTCAATAATTTTGGCTACTTTAGTTTTAAAAGTATCGGCAAATAAATTATTATCGGTCTGCAAACTTCTATACAATTCTTCTTTTCTTCCTCCAATAAGTGCATTTCCTTGTTTGATATGATGTTCAATAAAACTAAGAGGTGTTCCGAAAATAAACGTATCTAACCAAAGAGAAAGGCGAGTGAGTTCGATAGCAAATTCATTCAAATCTACTCCAAAAATATTTTTTTTGAGAAGAATTCTTTTGAGTAGTGTCAATTCATCTATTTCATGTTTTCTATCAGGCAAAATTTCTTGTAGATTTTGTAAGATAATTTCCTTTTCAGTTTCTAAGGTTTGTTTTAGTTTCTCATCACTTTGGTTATCTATTCGTTTTAGAGCTTCACTCGTCAAAACATCTAATGTTGCAATCAAAAAATGCCCACTTCCACAAGCATTATCCATTAAACGCAAATCTAAAATACTATTACTTTCTTTATCGCTATCTGTAATTAATTTTTCAATCGACTGCTCTGCCATAAAATGCGTAATATCTTGTGGCGTATAATAAGAAGCTGTCGATTTTCGGTTTCCAGACTGATTAGAAAGATAAAGTTCATCGTTTTTATAGAATCGTTCTTCTAAAATGGTAACTTTTTTATCTTTCTTATAATTTTGATAATCATAATTATCAAAATAGCCTTCTTTTTCTGTTTTGCCGTCCAAAAAAGTAAGATAATATGTTCCTTCAAACGCCTGTCTAAATTCGGATTCTAAAAGTCCTTCATAAATATTTCCTAGATGCGTAACTGAAAGGGTTTTGTAATCTCTAAATGTCTTTTGTTTTCCTAAATTATCGCCTTTGTGATAAAGTACCAAACTCAAAATTTGTTCTAAATCTTGATTGGTTAGAACGAGAGGAAGTTTTAATAATGGAGCTTTATTCTCTGCAAAAAGACCACCATTGAGAAGTGGCATTTCCAAATCAATATTTCCATAATTGAGATAATCAAAAAGTAATTTTAACCCATTCCAACCTTGATGTTTTTTCTGTTTCTCTTTATATTCTTCACTTTCTAAAAGAAATAAAATAGAACGTAAAGAATAATCTTTATAATTGTTAGTTAAATCAAATAAGAGGGAATTAAATTTACTTTCAAAATAGGCTATAAAAAGCATTCGAAAACCAAAAACTAGGGAATTTGCATAAATTTCTTTAATAGAATATTCGTTTCCATAACGTGCAAAAAGTCGCTGTCCAATAGTTTCGATAATAGAATCTTTACCATAAATGAGTTCTTTAAGGTCTTTTTCTACTTCTAGGATATATTCTTGATTCAACTGAGAAAAGGTTTTTTTTTTAATAAGTTTTCCTTTTTTGATGTTGTTTAAATCAAGTAATTGCTCTTTATAAAAATTATAATAAAAATATTGAAATGCTTGATAATCGTCATTTTGAATAATCCATTCCAAATCAATTTCAAAATAAATTTTGTCTTGTTTTGGATTTGTAATATCATAAAAACGCCACTTTTGACCATTTGTAAGAAAACCATAATTGATTCTCAAATCAGATTGATAGCGCAAAAGCTGAAAGTGTGGATTTTTAGTCGTTGTTTCTCTGTTGTCCAAAACAACTTTATAGGCTTTAGATTCGCATAAAGCCAAAATATTTTTTACACTAGATTTATCTTCGTTATAGCTTTCATTTTTTGTTTCTTCATTTTCAAAAAGCGCAAAATCGGGTTTGTGTATCTTTCCAAATACTTTTTTAGTGATTTGATAGGTAAACGTATAACCAATTTCTGCTAAAACATGCTGTATAAAATCTATTTCTAATTGAGCTTCTGACAAAACAGGAATATCTAATTTATTATACAAAACTTTGATATTCTCAAAGGCTTTTTTACAGTCTTCTGCATGGTCTTCATCAAAATGATTTTTCATTTCATATTCTAAAAAATATGAATTGTAGTAAGTGTTATCTGTAAATTGTGCGAAATAGGTAGTATTATCCATTCTGTGCTATCAATCAAATTATTTTTTTAATATAGATTCAAAGATAGTGATTTTTGAGGTGTTCGGACAGTATTTTAATTCATTAAAAATATAGAATAACTTTGTATAGAATTAGTCGTTTGAATAAACAAGTAATTACTCAATTTAAACACAGAAAAAGATGAAAGATTTAATTATTCCTTATCCAATTTTGGAGAGCATAGAATTTTCGGCTGATGAGCTAAAAATAGAAATTGCAGCTTATTTATACCAAAAAGAAAAATTAAGTATTGGAAAAGCTAAAAAATTAGCAGGACTTACACAAATTGAATTTCAAAAAGAATTAGCTAAAAGAAATATTTGTATAAATTATGATATTGATGATTTAAAAATAGATTTGAAAAATTTGGAATCACTTTAAAAATAAACAAGCCTATGATTATTATTAGTGATACATCTCCAATTACAAATCTTATTCAACTTGAAAAACTTCACTTGTTGAAAGATTTATTTTCGACTATAATTATTCCAAACGAAGTTTATGAAGAATTATCAATTTATGAAAATCACAGAGTTATATTAGAATCAACAAACTGGATAACTGTAAGAATCGTTTCTGATACTGAAAAAGTAGAATTATTAAAACAAGAATTAGATGCTGGAGAAGCTGAAGCTATTGTATTAGCAAAAGAACTAAATTGTGATTTTTTGTTGATAGATGAACGAAAAGGTAGAGAGGTCGCTCAAAATCAAGACATAAAAATAGTAGGGTTATTAGGCATTTTGATAAAAGCAAAACAGAGAGGTTTTATTCCATTACTTCGCCCATTATTGGAAAGACTAACTAATGAAATAGGGTTTAGAGTAAATAGAAATTTGCTAGACTATGTTTTACGAGAAGTAGGCGAAGGTTAAAGTTTTTAAAAAAAGACTGATAAATCACTCAAAATGATTGTATGCGTAATCGGTATCAGTCATTTATTATGCAAAAAAAAACACTACTAATTTTCCTACATATTAAGATTGATAAGTTATTTAAACTTTGTCAATAGTCTGTAATCAGACTTTGACAATAGTTTATTGGTTTTGCGCTCAAACTATTGTCAGAGTTTGCTAAAGCAAACTACTGACAAAGTTTTTTATTGAAAAAGTAAAAACAAACCGACAAAATGGCAGTAAAATTAAAATCAAAACGACACAAAAAGACAAAATTTACACTCAAAAAAAGGTTTTTGGTATTGGCATATTGTATGTAAAGACTACAACGAAAGTATCACACACAAACTCAAAATTTAATTGAAAAGTGTACAACGATACAAAAATTTATGTATTCATTCACTATTAAATAAAATGACAACTATGGCTGATGTAAATATTCGTCCTTTAGCAGACCGTGTATTGGTTGCACCTGATGCAGCAGAAGAAAAAACGGCAAGTGGAATCATCATTCCTGATTCGGCAAAAGAAAAACCACAACGTGGAAAAGTAATCGCAGTAGGAAATGGTAAAAAAGACGAACCAATTACTGTAAAAGTAGGTGATAACGTTCTTTATGGTAAATATTCAGGTACAGAAATTAGTGTAGAAGGAAAAGAATATCTTATCATGCGTGAATCAGATATTTATGCAATTGAGAGTCTTTCTCTTTAATGTAGTAGCTGGCAGTTTCTAACTGTCAGAAATATAGTATTTTACGACAGTTAGAAACTGTCGGCTACATAAAATACGTTCCTACAATTTTTTTTTAATAGAACACAAAAAACATTCAAGAATAATATGGCTAAGATAGTAGTATTTGATACAGTAGCTCGTGAAAGACTTAAAAAAGGCGTTGATGCTTTGGCAAACGCAGTAAAAACTACATTAGGCCCTAAAGGTCGTAATGTAGTTATCGACAAAAAGTTTGGCGCACCTTCAGTTACTAAAGATGGTGTAACAGTTGCCAAAGAAATTGATTTGAAAGACCCTATCGAAAACATGGGCGCACAACTTGTAAAAGAAGTAGCTTCAAAAACGGCTGATATGGCAGGTGATGGAACTACAACGGCAACAGTTTTGGCTCAAGCTATTTTCAATGCAGGTATCAAAAATGTTGCTGCTGGTGCAAATCCAATGGATTTGAAACGTGGTATGGACAAAGCAGTTATCAAAGTAGTTGAGAATTTAAAAGCTCAATCTAATCCAATCAAATCGTCTTCAGAAGTTGCTCAAGTAGGTGCAATCTCTGCAAACAATGACATGGAAATCGGTCAAATGATTGCTGATGCAATGGACAAAGTGGGTAAAGATGGTGTAATCACAGTAGAAGAAGCTCGTGGTACTGAAACAGAAGTAAAAACTGTGGAAGGTATGCAGTTTGACCGTGGTTATTTATCTCCTTATTTTGTTACAAATACAGAAACAATGGAAGTGGAGTTAAACGACGCTTACATTTTGATTTATGACAAAAAAATCTCTTCAATGAAAGAACTTCTTCCTATTTTGGAACAAGTTGCTCAAACTGGTAAACCTTTGGTTATCATTTCTGAAGATGTTGATGGCGAAGCATTAGCTACTTTGGTAGTAAACAAAATTCGTGGTGCATTGCGTATTGCTGCTGTTAAAGCTCCGGGATTTGGCGACCGTCGTAAGGCTATGTTGGAAGACATCGCTACGCTTACAGGTGGTACACTTATCAGCGAAGAGCGTGGTTATAAATTAGAAAGTGCTGAACTTTCTTATTTAGGACACGCTGAAAAAATTACTATTGATAAAGATAATACTATAATTATCAATGGTGCTGGTGAAAAAGAAAATATCACTCGTCGTATCAACGAAATTAAATCTCAAATCGAAAAAACGACTTCAGATTATGACCGTGAGAAATTGCAAGAACGTTTGGCTAAATTAGCTGGTGGTGTTGCTATTCTTTATATCGGTGCAGCTACGGAAGTAGAAATGAAAGAGAAAAAAGATAGAGTAGATGACGCATTACACGCAACTCGTGCAGCCGTACAAGAAGGTGTAGTACCTGGTGGTGGTGTTGCATTTATCCGTGCTTTAGAATCATTGAATGATTTAGTAGTTGGTAAAAATGGTATCGAAAACCAAGACCAAGAAACAGGTGTAAATATTATCCGTCAGGCTTTAGAAGCTCCTCTTCGTACTATTGTTGCAAATGCTGGTCTTGAAGGCTCTGTAATCGTACAAAAAGTAAGAGAAGGAAAAGCTGATTTTGGCTACAATGCTCGTGAAGATAGATACGAAAACTTAGTAGCTGCTGGTGTTCTTGACCCAACTAAAGTTTCTCGTTTAGCTCTTGAAAATGCAGCCTCTATTGCTGGTCTTCTTCTTACAACCGAATGTGTAATTGCAGACGATCCAGAAGATAAAGAATCTATGTCTGCTCCATCTGGAATGGGTGGAATGGGTGGAATGATGTAAAAAAGAATTACGAATTAAAAATTACGAATTACGATTTTAATTTATCTAAAAGTGGTTTATTTAATTCTTATATAATCATTCTTTAAAAACTTGCAGCGTATTTTTAGCATTCTCTTTGAGATGTACGCTACAAAATTTAAAAAGTCATTTCTTCTGTCTCAATGATGGAAGGAATGACTTTTTTATTTGGTGGTGTTACACAAAGTATGATATTATTAATAATTTTATGAGGTGGTAAGTTATCGTCGGTAAGACACCGAAAAAGGCAAAAAAACAGCCGTTGTTGGTGTCTCACCAACGACAAATACATCCATCATACTTTTTACAACACTACCTTTTATTTTAGTATTTCTTATAAATAGTCGTCAAAATTTCTTCCATTTTATTCCCTATTGTTTTGGTAGATTCTTTGTGATGATTATTTTGAAATGAAAAACAGAATTTTCTACCACTTTTAGTAACCAAAAAGCCACTCAAACAATGGTTATTACTAATCGTTCCTGTTTTTCCATACAAAAAAGGCTTTGAGTTTCTAGGAAAATCATATCTACTTCTTAGTGTTCCTGCTTTTCCTCCAATAGCCATTGTTTCAAATAATTTTTCTTCTCCCATATCCTTACGAATAGATTTGAGCATTTCTACAAAATTGCGAGGCGTAAAAAGATTGTAACGAGAGAGTCCAGAGCCATCTACCCAGCGAGGACGATTATAGAATCTACTGAAATAATTTGCATCTAAATACTCAATTACTCTTTGTGTAGAAAGCGTTCCAAAAAGCTCTGCCGAACACATCAAAAGGGTTTGTTCTGCTAGAAAATTATCACTCTGTTGCATCATTCTTTTGTACATTTCATCTGCTTTAACTGTGTAAAACATAGCTGTATTTTCGGGCATTGGATAATCCAAATGAGTAACTTCAATTCCTAATTTTTCATTCAAAAGTGCTGTTACAAGCTCAGGAGTGGCACGAAAAGGATACGATTTTCCATTTTTATAATACAAATCCCCAATGTTATATTGAAATGAATTGATACCCAAATCACGTTCTATACTAAAATTATCGGTTTTGATAGTGCTACTTTCTTTTATCAAATCTTTAAAATAAGAAGGATAGACCTCAATTTCACAAGAAGGATCGGCTTCAAAATAAACAGCATTGCCATAAATAGGAAAAGCTGATTTTTCTATTCCGTAAGTAGTGCGATAATCTTCCCACGCCCAACCGTCGCCAAAAGGTTCGTCTTTGTAATTAGTTGTAGAAAAATAGAGTTTTTTGTCTTTAGATTTTAATAACAGAAAATCAATGACGGCAGAATTTCCAAAAACAGGATGCAAAAAAGTAGGGTCGCCAGTTCCCCAAAAAATCAGAGAATCTCCTTTTTCAAAATAACTGAGAGAAGGCAAACGCTCACTCAAAATCTTAGTAGCAGCAAAAAGAGAAGCTATTTTGACGTTAGAAGCTGGTGTAAAATATTTGTCTGCATTGTATTCAAAAAGGTATTTTGAGCTGTCCAAGTCGTATAAAACAAAACCATGAAAGCTATCTTTAAAACAATCTTCTTGAAAGACTTCTATTAAATTAGAAATATAGTCATTATTCTTTTCTTGAGTTTTCTTTTGAGCAGAAGCCGAAAAACCTATAAAACAAAAACTAACAACTAAAAAATAGAGTGATTTTTTTGAATAAATAAAATTGATTTTCATAATTGGTTGTAAAATAAAGTATAGATAAAATTTGGTAGTTGTAGTAGTAGATTATTTTTGAGTATTTTTGAATTAAAACAATAAAAAGTAATCTGAAAAATAAAAATAAAATGGCAAATTTCCCTTTCTCTCCTTTTTCTATTAATAACGAAGAATTAAAAAATAGTGTTCAAACCTTGTTCCTTTTACATGTTAATCCAAGTAAAATTTCGGATTTAATAGCAGAAGCCT
>DAIUBX010000107.1:0-8178 GCA_036846465.1 Bernardetia sp. | reverse complement strand
TCTTCTTCCTAGCCGCCGTTGGTCTCACTGCCCATTACGCCACAGGAATCGTCCAAGAAATTGCCGCAAAAATTGGCGGCATGATGAGTTCACCCGTCATCATGGAACTCAGCTTCTTCTTCATCGGATTCATCCTCCTCATCTCCTACAACATCTACAAACAAAAAGCCGACGGCGATGACTTTGTTGAGATGGAGATTAAGGATGAGTGAGATGAATGTTATAGAGATCTTAGGTCAGTAGTAGATAGCCAAGTAACATATTAGGTAGAACTAGTGCCCTGTAATTGGGATGACTTATCTCAAGAGAATATACTACTCAGGACTAATCACCGCTTTCATCCAGTGAGGTTGGTTAACTGATTTAAGCTCTAGCCTTGTGGCCTTTTCTCCTGACACATTGGTAGTTTCTAAAAGCCAAATTTCACGATCACCTGAATTGTCAAACACGAAACCACGGTCTACTATTTTTAGAGCTTTTGGCAATAATATTCTATTTTCTATATCTGCATGTATTTTCAATTCTTCTTCAAAATCCTTTAATTCTGAATACAAAACCTTGATCAAAAGAGGTGTTTTTGTCGTAATTTTATAATTACTGGTAAGTTCTCTAATCCCTTTCATTTCATCATCGTCTTGTTGATGCTGACGTAAAAATCTTGAAATAGAATGTTCTTTCATCGGATAAAATACTTTTGTCATTGGTATTTTTTCATAAAAAGCATTATCTAAAAGGCTAATATAGTCGAAGAGCGAATCTTCTTCTTCAAAAATATGATGAATAAAATCTTCTGCAAACAATGGAAAAGCAATTTTGAGGTCTTCTATAATAGATTTATAATTTGTATCAAATCCATTACTATCACAATCACAAACCAGTTTTGACATATAAGGCAAACTGCGACGCATAAAAATACGGTGCGAATGCTTCAAATAATCAATTACTAACTGAACAGGGTAATGAGATATATTCTGATTTTTTATAGAAACAGAATCTTCCTTTTTACGAACTGCTTCTTCTAGTTGCTTTATCAACATAGTAGCATCAATTCCCTTTTCTGCACAGGTTTGAGCGAGAGTTTGGTGCGTGTGATTATAAAAATCTATTCCAAAATAATGCAATACGGCAGCATAGACATAGTTTTTTGTCACCAAATCATTTATATTTTCAGTCGTTGTGAGCTTGAAATTATTTCTACCCTTACTATTTTCTTTATTCTCCATGCGCTTCTTTTATTTTAATAACCCAATTTTCTATACTTACAAAAATATAGATTTTTGAGCAAAATTGAATACTCTTAGCTACTTATGGCATAAAGAAAATCTAATTTTGTCCAATTTAATTTATTCGAAACGCTAAAAAAACTAAATTCACAGAATTAAAATTAGTTTATTACTATTAGTTATCAGATAAATACAATACTATAAATAAACGATTGGTAATAGTTGGTAGTATTTATAAAATAGTTGTAAATTGCGCATTCATTCATAAAGAGTCTAATCAAAAATTAGTTCCTTTTACAAGAAAAATATTGAAAAAATTTTATGCAGAAAGGTTATTTCTAGCATAGCTTTTTAAAAATTATAATCAGACCAAATTATCTCTTTATAATTAAACACTCATTTTAACATCTGCTCACTAAAAATATTATCAAGGACTTATTTATTTGATTTTATTACATTTAATCAAAAAATAAGTGGTTTTAATTACTCATAAAAAAATAAATATAAATTTTGGATTGGACAACAGGTTCTTTCTATTATTTATAAAGTTTATTCAAATAGAATTTCCCTTAAATAACTATTCTATTTGAAAATTCTATCTATTTTTATGCCTTACACTCCCTATTATTTTCTCATGGACACGAATAATTACTCAAAAAACTTACTGTATCGTACTTTAGAGTATCATAAAGCAATAAAATTTATTAGTTTCTTTTTTATTCTATTCACTTTTTTAGCTCAAAAAAATAACGCCACAGCACAAAATAACTCACAAAAGGATAAAAACAATCAAAGCGATTTCAAAACCATTACAATTCCTAATTTATTAATTCTTCCTGCAAATACAGACACAGATAAAGACAAAACTGAAAAAGCAACTTCAAAAGAAGATACTTCAAACAATAAAAAAACAGACTCTCTAAAGCTAAACGTAGCTATTTCAAAGACAGATTCGATAGATGCTTTCGGTATCTTTAAAAATAATATAGATTCAGCATTATTTATGTCGGCTTCTGAAAATGGAAAGATTAATATAGATTCTGTAAAAGTAATGACCTCAAAAGCAGCCGAAAATACAGATGTAATAAATGCAACAGCTCCTTCTATTGGTGGAGATAGCTATGATGATGAAAATTTTCGCCCTGCAAATGCTACACTTCTGAATCTTTCTGATACAACGATGCTTCGTCTGAGTACGCTTGGGGGAAGTTGGGGATATTCGCTTTTTTTAGATACACTTTCTATTAGCATGAATGCTCGTCAAAGTTTGTTTAGAGAAGATACAAGTAATTATGATAATGTCAAGATGAGTAATATCGTTTTGATTTCGGAAGAAATTGCGATTGATTGTGTTTGGATTACGATGCGCCAGTATTATAAAGTTTGGGATTCGAATTCGGTAAATCCTTATGGAATTGATGCTTCAAAATTTAAAGATACTGTTCAGATAGCTCTTTATGATTCGGCAAAAAATCAATATTGGTCGCCACCAATGGCAAGTAATAGAATTAATTCAAATTTTGGTTATCGTCGTTATCGTTGGCATCACGGAACAGATTTAGATTTAGATACAGGCGATCCCATTTATGCTGTTTTTGATGGAATAATTAGAGTAAAAAAATATGGTAGAGGTTTTGGAAATCATATTGTCATAAGGCATAGCAACGGACTTGAAACCGTTTATGGACACCTTAGCGCAACTGATGTAGAAGTTGGTGACTATGTAAAAGCAGGTCAGCTAATTGGAAAAGGAGGAAGTACAGGACGAAGTACAGGACCTCACTTGCACTTTGAGATGCGTTATGAAGGAAATTCGATAGACCCAGCTACTATCTTTGATTTTGAAAAAAATGAAATTAAATTAAAAGATTTTGAACTAACGGCTGCCAATTTCAAACACTTAGGCGCACGAGTAAACAGTACTCACACCCACGAAGACGACGGAGATGATGACGCAGACGAAACGCACAGTGTAAGAAGAGTAGTTTATCACAAAATAAAAAGTGGAGATTCTCTTTGGAAAATTAGTCGTCAATATGGAGTTACTATTTCTTCTATCTGTAAGCTCAATAATATTAGTACACGAGCTAATTTAAGATTAGGAAGACGTTTGAGAGTACGATAATGAAATTGTGAATGATGAATTGTAAGTTAGCTATACTAATTCAGTTATGAATTTTAGTAAAAAATAAGCCTCCAAAAACAATGTTTTTGAAGGCTTATTTTTTGTTTAACGTTGCTAATGGTTAGTAATCTGACCTTAACAAGCGTTCTTATTTATATTTATACAGCAAATTTCTCAATGAGTTCATCAATAGACATCAATTCTTGCGAACCTTCAATCATATTTTTGACTGCTAATTCCCCCGTTTTCATTTCATTTTCGCCTACAACTACACAAAAAGGAATATTTCTTTTGTTTGCATAATCAAATTGCTTTTTGATGTTTTTGTTTTCTGTATAAACTTCGGTAGCGATGTTTCTATCTCTAAGTCTTCTGACAAGAGGTAAACTCCAAATTCTTGCAGATTCATCAAAAGCTAAGAAAATGACTTTTGTAGATTCGGAAACATCTTTTGGGAATAAATCTAAGTCTTCCAAAACGTCATAAATTCGTTCAATTCCAAATGAAATTCCTACACCTGAATAACCTTTTAAACCAAAAATTCCTGTAAGGTCATCGTAACGACCTCCACCTCCAATGCTTCCCATTTCGGCTTCGTCTGCTTTTATTTCATAAATACAGCCTGTATAATATCCCAAACCTCGTGCAAGAGTAGGGTCAATTTCTAAATTATTGACAAATGGAATTCCTTGTAAAAACTGTCCAACTTGTTCTAATTCTATAATTCCAGCTTCACCTGTTGCATTTCCACTAAAGAAAGATTTTAAGTAGTCTATTTGTTCATATTTTCTACCTGCACTTTCAATAAATTCATAGATTTTGGCAATAGCCTCATCAGAAAGTTGTTTATGAACAAGCTCTCCAGCTACACCTTCCCAACCGATTTTATCTAGTTTATCAATAGCAACCGTAATGTCAGTCATTTTCTCTGGAAAACCGACTACTTCTGAAAGTCCTTGTAAAATTTTTCTACTATTGAGTTTGATAGTAACTTTTAAATTTAATTTTTCAAAAACCTCATCAGCCATTTGTAGTAATTCAGCTTCATTAATCAAAGAATCTGAACCTACCACATCAGCATCACATTGATAAAATTCACGATAACGTCCCTTTTGTGGACGATCGGCACGCCAAACAGGTTGAATCTGAAATCTACGGAAAGGAAAAGTAATTTCGCTTTGGTGCTGAACCACATAACGAGCAAAAGGAACAGTCAAATCATAACGCAGACCTCTTTTGCTTACTTTTGTTGTAATTTCTTTATAGTCTAACTCTTCTACTTTTTTCTGACCATCTTTTTTTTGTACGTCTTTCAAAAAATCGCCTGAATTAAGCACTCTAAAAAGAAGTTGGTCGCCTTCATCACCATACTTTCCTGTCAGAGAATCTAGGTTTTCCATGGTAGGCGTTTCTAAAGGCAAGAAACCATATTTTATAAATACTTCTTTTATAGAATCAAAAAGCCATTGGCGTTTGAGCATTTGCTGAGGCGAAAAATCACGCATTCCCTGTGGAACAGAAGGTTTTTTCATAACTTATCTTATCTTTTAAAATTTTCTTAGTGTTTTAGTAAGACAAATATACCAAAAAAAGTAGAGTAAATAATAGGTTTGTGTATCTACATTTACAAGAGTTATTTATTAAAATAACTATGTACTCAAAATACGAAGCATACGCACAAGATCATTATCGATACTTCTAGGTTTTAAACATTCTTCTATGGGCGTATAAGTCATTTTTCGCTTCAACTGTCCGACCATAACATTCGTTTTACCAGACAAAAGTCCTTCTACAGCTCCTAAACCTAATTGACTTGCCAAAACTCTATCGGCTGCTGTTGGCGAACCTCCACGCTGAATATGCCCTAAATTAGAGACTCTAAACTTAAATTTTGGGATTTGTTCTCTTACTTTTTTTCCTAACTCTTCGGCATTTCCAAGCTCATCGCCTTCTGCTACCACTACGATTAAAGACGTTTTTTTATTAGCTAACATTTCTTTTATAGACTCAACTATTTCATCCAAAGAATCGACAATTTCGGGAAGCATAACTATTTCTGCACCTCCTCCAATTCCTGTCAGCAGCGCAATATCTCCACAATGCCTTCCCATTACTTCAATAAAGAACCCTCTTTCAAGTGAATCTGCTGTATCTCTAATTTTGTCGATGGCTTCTAAAGCTGTATTGATAGCTGTATCAAATCCGATAGTATAGTCTGTTCCATTGAGGTCGTTGTCTATTGTCCCTGGTGCGCCTACGAATGGCATTTTGTGTTCTTCCCAAAACGTTTGCATTCCTGCCAGTGTTCCATTTCCTCCAATGGCTATAAGTCCATCAATTTCCAGTTTTTTAAGATTTTGATAGGCTTGTTCTCGTCCTTCTTTTGTAAGAAATCGTTGGCTTCGAGCTGTTTTCAAAACTGTTCCTCCACGCTGAATGATATTACTGACATCCCTAGAAGTCAGTATATGAATATCATTTTCAATCATTCCACGATAGCCTCTATAGATTCCATACACTTCCACTCCGTAATAAATCGCACCTCTTACAACGGCTCTTAAACATGCATTCATACCGGGAGAATCTCCCCCAGAAGTAAAAACTCCAATTCGTTTCACGTTTTTGTTAGTAATTAGATGATTAATTATTGGTTATTTTTTTATCAGAAAAAGATTTTTCATCATCTTTATCAATATTATTTTGAAATAATAATGCAGAAAAACTATTTCTATTCTACATTTTCTAATTCTGTGTCAAGATAGTTTATTTCTAAATCTCTTTCCAAATCTCTTTTGATTAATTTTCTTTTAAAGAATGTAAAAGCACCCAGTAGAGCGATAATAACCCATTTTAACCATTTAAAAACAAAGGGAACAACTTTTACCTTTGTCAGAACTTTTCCAGCCAAAATCCCTGCAAAACCAAAAGCAGCCAAATTATCAAAATTAGGGTCAAAATCTTCGTGTCGGAATCCTTTATAAAACACTACACTAGAAGTCAATAAAGGAATTTGAGGATTAACTTCTAAAATATGTTTGGAAGAAGTGCTAATATTCATTTCCAAAACACCATATCTACCTAGTTTGTGCGTACTATGACGAATATAGTTTTGATTATTCGAACTACAAGAAACAGCCCATTGTAATTGATGTTGATGTTCTAAAAAATAGGGTTTCATAGCCCAAGATTGAATGGCTAAGGTATCACAACCTTTTTCTTTAATAGATTTATTTTTTCTATGATTAGTCTGAATAATGTCTTTCCAAAAATGCTCTTCAGGCGTTTTGAAAATCGTTGTGTCAGGAATATAACCTGTTTCTATATAAACCAGTTCGATGATAAAGGGTGGTTCACTAACTGAATGAGTCGTATTTTCATTTGGAATAGCCACCAAACAGCCTAAATATTCGATACTATCACACGCTATTCGATAAGGAGATTCTATAGAATTTCCTTCCATAAAAACAAATCCATTAGGCACAGAAAGCAAGGCTACTCCTGCTAAGTCTATGTGTCCAATCTGTCCAATTTGTTGTTCTTTAGTTGTATTTTGAGCAAAAAGAGAAGAGATTTCTAGAACAAATGCAATAAATAAATAGATTGAAAAACAAAAAAATGTTTTCATAGCTCAATATTTTTAAAAGTCAGTGTTGTGTCATTATTTCTTTCGACATATAATATACAAAATTATTTAACTCTTTCGACCTTTTAGTTTAAAAAAATATCTTGTGCTTTAATCATCAAAAACAGGAATGGCTGGGTCTTTCGAATTCGGATTATTCATCGCTGTATCAATTTCTAAACTTTCAAAACCTTCTTGATTTGACTGTTTTAATAATTTGGTTTTTTCGTATTGCAAACTATCTTTCAAAAAAGCATCATTTATTTTTTCTTCCTTACTCATTCCACACGATGATAAAAATAAAGAAGAGACCCAAAAGATAGAAAAAATACAGTAAAATAGTTTTTTTGTAGCGTAGATACGGTTCATAAATTAGGATGGATTTGCATAATTATTAATTTCTAACCTTTTAATTAACAAAAGTATAGTATATTTCCATTATTTTTGACAAACTTAATAATTTATTAAAAATACGATTAATAAATTTGTTTTTTCTCAAAATCAGATAACTACATTAGAAACCTACGTTAATTTTGCCCAACTTTTTCGAGACCTATTCTGATAAACTACACACATCATTCACTTATTATTCCAAAAAAATAAATGGAAACATTATCCGTTTTTTGATTTGGAAAGGTAAATATCTATCTGACAAAAATTTTTTATTGGTTGTCAGTGTTTTTATAGGAATTTTGGCTGGTGTGGCTGCTATGTTTTTACGTACAACTGTACTTTGGGTAGAACATTATTTGGCTTCTTCAAGTCAATTTTCTGAAAATTACAATTATGGATTACTTTTTTATCCTACCATTGGGCTTTTGATTACAGCTTTTTTATCCAATGTCATTTTTAAAACAGACTTTGGACACGGTTTTACAGATATTCTCTATGCCATTTCCAAAAAAGACGGAAAGATAGATTTTAGTAATATCTATTCTCGTATGTTGGGTGCTATTTTTACCGTTGGTTTTGGTGGTTCGGCAGGTCTGGAAGCTCCGATTGTGATGTCTGGTGCTGCTATTGGCTCAAACGTATCGACAGCAATGCTTTTTGCTAAGAAAAAACGAATTTTATTAATTGCTTGTGGTGTCGCTGGAACGATTGCAGCTATTTTCGATGCACCCATTGGAGGAGTTATTTTTGCTGCTGAAGTGATTTTGTTTGATGTCAGTATTGCTAATATTGACATCAAACAAAATCACTTCAGC
>DAIUBX010000106.1:1831-8184 GCA_036846465.1 Bernardetia sp. | reverse complement strand
TAAGGTCAGTCCCGTAGGGCAGACCAACATAAACAGAATATTCTTCTGTTAAAAAAGTCATTTGCGAAAGTCCTACCACGAATAAATTCGTGGTTTAAATTTTTATGAACGTGCCTTGGTTGACGTATTTAATTGGAAAATAAAAAAATCAAATTTTGTACTCTATTTTTTTAATAAGTTGATCCAAACAAAGTATGAACCAACATAAAGCAACCTTTCCAACTCACATAAAGATAGTGGTTTAGTTCAAATAACTACTCAAAGATAACTTATAATCTTTCTAAAGCATAAGCAAGGGCATTTTATTTTATTTTTTCGGTGTGAATTTTGCGTTACATCGTAAAAATAATTGTACCTTTGTACTCAATAATTACAATTTACATTTTTGTAGGGAATAATTTTAGTATTGGTAGCAACTAACTGCTTATGCGTCTATTGCTTTTGAAGTCTCTTTTACTGAGAACACAGTTAAACTTATTAAAAACGTTTAAAAAATCAATTCAAAAAGATAATTCTTTTGATTTGATTCTTCTTTTATCGGAAATTAATAAGGGAGTTTTTGTGAGTGCTATAAAATGTAATCTTCTTTTGTCTTTAATTTTGTTTATAAAAGAAAACATGACAGAGAAGAACATAAAAATTAATTCTACTAAAAAAAATACATATTCATTTTGATATTTTGCCAATTTATTTTTCATTAGGTATGAAAAAGAGATTGGTTTTTTTGTTTTTACCAATTTTATACTGAAATTTTATTATGCAACAACACGGAGTCAAGTCTAACCAATCAGGAATTGAGGAGCTAGGAATTACAAACGCAGCAAATGTCTATTGGAACTTGTCTGCACCCGAACTTATCGAACATGCCTTGCAAAAAAAAGAAGGTGTTTTGACAGAAACTGGCGCACTTATGTTCGATACAGGTAGTTTTACAGGTCGTTCTCCTAAGGATAAATTCATTGTAAAAGATGCAGAAACTGAAAATTCAGTATGGTGGGGAGATATAAACATTCCTTTTTCTACAGAAAAATTTGATGCTCTCATGAATAAAATGATTGCTTCATTAGAAGGAAAAGATATTTATGTACGTGATGGATATGCAGGAGCAGACCAAAATTATCAACTCAAATTGCGTGTTATTAATACGAACGCTTGTTCGAATCTTTTTTGTTATAATATGTTTTTGCGTCCAGAAAAAGACGCTTTCAAATTATTTGACCCTACTTTTACCATCATTCAAATACCTGAATTTGAAGCCGATCCAGAAGTAGATGGAACTCGTCAGAGTAATTTTGCTATTCTCAATTTCACTAAAAAAATGATTTTGATTGGTGGAACTGGTTATACAGGTGAAATGAAAAAAGGTATTTTCTCTGTTTTGAATTATGTACTTCCTCACAAGCACAAAGTATTATCAATGCACTGTTCGGCAAATATTGGACAAGATGGTGATACTGCTATTTTCTTTGGTTTATCAGGAACAGGAAAAACAACTCTTTCAGCAGACCCTAATCGCCCTCTTATTGGAGATGACGAACATGGCTGGACTTCTGATTCTGTCTTTAACTTTGAAGGTGGTTGTTACGCAAAAGTAATTGACCTTACAGCAGAAAAAGAACCTCAAATTTTTGATGCTATTCGTTTTGGTGCGCTTTTAGAAAATACTCGTTTTATCAAAGGAACTCGTACAGTAGATTATCTCAATTCAGAAGTTACCGAAAATACTCGTGTTGCTTATCCAATTCATCATATTGATAATGCTGTTGAACCTTCTGTAGGTGGTATTCCAAAAAATATTTTCTTCCTTACTTGTGATGCCTATGGCGTTTTGCCTCCAATTTCTAAATTAGAAAAAGGACAAGCTATGTATCACTTTATTTCGGGTTATACTGCCAAAGTTGCAGGAACAGAAGTAGGTATTACAGATCCTCAACGTACTTTCTCGGCTTGTTTTGGTGCTGCTTTCTTACCTTTGCACCCTACAAAATACGCTGAAATGTTGGGTAAAAAAATGGAAGAATCAAATGTAAATGTTTGGCTCATCAATACTGGCTGGTCTGGTGGTAGTTATGGTGTAGGTTCAAGAATGAAACTTTCTTACACTCGTGCTATGATTACGGCTGCTTTAGAAGGTAAATTAGACAATGTAAACTTTGAAGAACACCCAATTTTTGGTGTAAAAATGCCTAGTGAATGTGCAAATGTTCCTACTGAAATTTTGAATCCAAGAAATACATGGAAAAGCAAAGAACAATACGATGCAACTGCTAACAAATTAGCTGCTGCATTTGTAACTAACTTTGAAAAATATGCAGAATATGCAAATGATGAAATTATGGCTGGTGCGCCTAAAACAATGGCAAATTCTTAATATTATTTCATAAAAACTAAGTAATTTCAAATTAGTATTTTTGTAGAAACCTTATTCTATTTTTTTAGAATAAGGTTTCTATATTTTAGGAGGTAATTTTATTATTTAATCATCAACTACAAATGAAACGTATCGAACAATTATTAGAGTTCTTAGAAAAAGAGCCTAATGACACATTCTTAATCTACGCTGTTGCTACTGAATATCTCAAAACAGACACTCAAAAAGCCTTAGATTATTTTGAAAATTTACTTCAAAATTATTCAGAATACATTCCTACTTATTATCATGCAGCAAAATTATATGCTTCTTTGGAGGAATATAAAAAAGCTAATGAGGTATATTTAAAAGGAATTGAAGTTTGCAAAAACGTAATTGAGCAATCTAAAAAACAAAATAAAGAAGCTGATAAAGTTACTTTAAAATCTCTTCAAGAATTAAAATCAGCTCAAGAGCTTTTTTTGATGGAGTTTGAAGATGAATTATAAAATTTGATTAAAACATTAAAAATGAATATATCAAGTTAATAGAAAGCATAAAAATAAGTGTTGTAAGATAAAGCAATGAAATAAGATATGATTTAATAGTTGTCTTAAAAAGCCCTTGTTTATATACGTTTTTAAAAGCAAACCAAACATAAATTATCAATCCAGCAAATGTAATCAAACTAATTTCCCATAGCCCCCAATAAAAAAACAATGCAGCTAAAGTCAGAAGAATAAATGTAAAAGCTTGTAAATGCAGTGTGAAAATAAGATGATCGATATAATATTTTTTTCTTCGGAAATAAAAAGGCATAAAAAATAAAGCCAATATAGGAAGCGTAAAAAACATAAACGTTCCAATATTATTGATAATATTAGCTACAAAAATAGCAGGGTCATTTCTACCGATTTTTAATATTTGTTCAGCAAATTGCATATTCATGGCTGTTTTGGCATTAGTAGAAGAATCTAATAATGCCTCTGGAGTCATTTCTCTATCTTGAATCAGACGATAAAATCGACGCAGCCCTCCTACTTTTTGATTTGCTTTTTTATTAAAAACATAAATATTTTGAGCCATAGCAGCACTATCCTCCATCAAACTCTCCAATGAATCTATATTTACGGTGACATTAGTTATTTTTCCTGAACTTACATCAGCGATAATTTTAGAAAGTGAATCTGTTATACTTTTTTGTTGTGTCTTTATCTTTTCTAGCATTTCACTAGAAATAGTATCTTGCTCAAGGCTATCTTGTGAGTTGATTTCATTATCAAATCCATCATTTACACCTTCTACAAACCCTTTTTCTGTAGAATCTCCTACACTACTAGAATCATTAAAGGTAAGATTTACATTTAAATCTTCTGTTTCTTTATCTAAATTTCTCATAGCTGTTTCGATCGTAGGCGTAAATACTTTGATAAAAACAAAAAAGAAAAGCAAACTAGAAAGCAAATAAATCTTGAAAGGATGCATGTAACGCACTCGTTTTCCATCCAAAAACTCGTTAGTAAGTCGCCCTGGATAAAACAGAAATAAAGGAATCGTTTTGAAAACTCTTGATTCAAAATTGAATGCCGTAGAAATAGCATCTTGTAGCAAAAGACGCAAAGAAATACGTTTGTTAGCATTTTCTTGTCCACAACTTGGACAGTATTTATTTTCTGTTTTAACTTCGTAATTACAATTAAGACAAATCGTTTTGGGAGGAAGTTGAGTAGGCATAGAGTAAATTGATGAAAAAGTAGTTTTAGTAGTTGGTATTACCTAGTACGTAAATTATCTTGAAAATGTTGAATTTATTTTTATTCCTTTATCGCCATCATAAGTCCATCACGTAAAGGCAGCAGCATACTAAAAGTACGATTATCTTTATAGTTTTTTTGATTAAATTCTAATAATGCCTTTGTGTCTTTGTCGTTTTTCTTTAGTTCTTCTTCTGGAGTCAAAACTTTTCCACTCCAAAGCACATTATCAGCGATGATAATTCCTCCTTTTCTAACTTTATCGAAAACCAAATCATAATACAAGCTATAATTTGATTTATCGGCATCAATGAAAACCAAATCCCATTCTTCTTTATCTTCTAAAATAGTTGGAATAATATCAGCAGCATTCCCCAAATGAAGTTTTATTTTGTCTTCCAAACCTGCTTTTTTGATAAATTCTCTTGTAATACTTTCTTGTTCTGCATTATTATCGACTGTATGCAAAATTCCATTTTCAGGTAATCCTTGTGCCAAACAAATAGCTGAATAACCTGTATAAGTTCCAATTTCAAGAATGCGTTTGGGCTGCATTAATCTTGAAATGAGTTGCAGAAAATTCCCTTGTAAATGTCCAGACAACATACGAGGTTTGTTGGCTCTCAAATGCGTTTGACGGTCAAGTTCTTTCAAAACTGGCAGTTCGTCTTGAGAATGGCTCAAGGCATAATTTTCTAATGCTGGTAATAATTCTGGTGGTAAAAAATCCATTTTTTTGAATTGTGAATTATAAGTGGTGAATTATGAATGGTAAAACTTGAATGATGAAATTTGAATGATAAATTATAAATGGTAATTTTGAGAATTAAAAATAATAAAAAAAGATAGTTCAAACTGTATCAATTCACAATTTATAATTCACAATTCACCATTATTTCATGTGGATAAAGCAACTCAGTCTTACTCATTTTAGGAATCACGAAGATACAAAATCTACTTTTGAAGAAAATATAAATTGTCTTGTCGGCAAAAATGGAAGTGGGAAAACGAACCTTTTAGACGGAATTTATTACCTCTGTATTGGTCGTGGTGCGTTTAGCTATACCGATACGCAGCATTTACAACACGGCAAAACTTTTTTTTCTTTGAAAGGAACTTTCGAAAAAGAAGGTAGAAATAATACTGTGCAGTGTATTGTAGAAAAAGGAAAAGCAAAAGTTATAAAATTAAATACAAAGCCTTATCCCAAAATAAGCGAACATGTAGGGAATTTTCCTTGTGTGTTACTTGCGCCAAATGATACCGATTTGATACGAGAAAATAGCGAACTAAGACGCAATTTTTTTGATACCATTATTTCTCAAATTCATAAAAATTATATTGGGCTTCTCATCAAACAAAAATTAATTTTAAGACAACGAAATCAACTTTTGAAAGATGCTGATGGACAAGAGCGATTTTTAAAGAAAGATATTTTAGAGATTTATGATGCACAACTGTTGCCTATTTTTTCAGAAATTCATCGCTTTAGAACTGAATTTATGACTGATTTTATGCCTATTTTTTCAGAAATTTATGCAGCTTTGGCAGATGAAGAAATGAAAATAAATTATCGTTCACATTTAGAAGATGAAGAAATTATAAAAAAAGAAATTATAGAGCAAAATAAAGAAGAAAGTCAAGCAACAGACGAAACAGAACCTACAAAATCAAAACGAACTAAAAAAGAAATGCCTAGTTTTGAAAGTGTTTTTAAAGCAAATGTATTAAAAGATTTGATTTTACAACGCACCGAAAAAGGAACACACAGAGACGATTATAAATTCTTACTAAGAAAAAAAACATTAAAACATTACGGCTCACAAGGACAGCAAAAATCTTTTGTTATTGCTTTAAAACTGGCTACATTTTCTATTATTTATAATCAAACTGGAATAAAACCAATTTTACTTTTAGATGATATTTTTGATAAATTAGATGAAAGCCGAATTGAAAATCTTTTAAAACTACTCTCTAAATCTAACTTCGGACAAGTATTTGTAACCGATGCAAGACCAGAAAGAACACGAAAATTACTAGATTCTTTTGGGAGACCGATTGCTTTTTTTGAAGTAAAAAATGGAAGTATTTCAATTACGAATTAGGGCTGGCGTTATTGCAATGCTAGTCTATCTTGTTGTTTGTTTTTAATTAATTTTGTTTGGGGTGAGACGAATTTGCTTTTGGTTGAAGCGCAAAAATTGTTGGCATCAAATCAGCATGAGCCCTTGTATTGGAAACTTGTTTTC
>DAIUBX010000106.1:655-1821 GCA_036846465.1 Bernardetia sp. | reverse complement strand
TAGACTTAACAGATGCAAAATTAGATTTAGGCAATAATCAACTGAAAGAGGTTCTATTCATTGGTAATTTGACAAATTTAACACACTTAAATTTAAAAAATAATAACTTAAAAAGTTTGCCTAAATCTGTAAACCAATTGCAAAAATTAAAATATGCTTATTTATCAATTAATCTAATTGAGTGGGAAGAGCAAGAAAAAATTCAAAAAGTTCTTCCAAATTGCAACATAGAGTTTTAAACATTCTCAAAATCAAAATAATCCTAATTTTTGTAATAAATTCGTAATTTGCCAAACTAAAATAGTATTCTATTTTTTTACAAACTCACTCAACAGACTTTTTTTCTATTCCACTTCAAAACACAATGCAAACAAATTTCTCAAAACGCTATCTTCTCAAATCTACTTTGGGGATAGTTATAACTTCTTCACTTTTTTTTAGTTGTGGAGATAAAACGAAACAAGATAATTCAAACGAAACTATGACAACTACAGACACACTTACGCCTCCGATGGCTCAAAAAGTTCCTCAAAAACTAGAAGAACACGGACTAACACGCATTGACAATTATTACTGGCTTCGTGATGATAGCCGTACAAAACCTGAAATGCTCGCTTATCTCAATGCAGAGAATGATTATGTAACCAAATCATTAGCTCATACAGACGAACTTCAAACCAAAATTTACAAAGAAATTAGAGGAAGAATAAAAGAAGATGATGCTTCTGTTCCTTATAAATATCAAAATTATTGGTATTATACTCGCTATGAAGAAGGAAAAGAATACCCTATTTATGGACGAAAAAAAGAAACGTTAGAAGGAAAAGAAGAGATTTTATTGAATGGAAACGAACGTGCAGAAGGCAATAGTTTTTATTCGGGCAGAACTAGCGTAAGCGAAGGCGAAAATATGATGGCTTTTGTAGAAGATACAACAGGAAGAAGACAATATACTGTTCGTTTCAAAAACCTAGCAACAGGCGAAATTTTGGCAGAAACAATACAAAATGCAGAACCTTCAATAGTTTGGGCAAACGATGATAAAACTATTTTTTATGTAAAAAAAGACCCAGAAACTTTACGTTCGCATCAAGTTTGGAGTCATACATTGGGTACAAATCCTGAAAACGACAAACTGATTTATGAAGAAAAAGATGAATCGTATT
>DAIUBX010000106.1:0-645 GCA_036846465.1 Bernardetia sp. | reverse complement strand
ATTGGAAAATCAAAATCCAAAAAGTATATCATGATTTATTTGAGTAGTACGCTAAATACAGAAGTTCATTTGATTGATGCCGACAAACCAAGCGTAAAACCAACTGTATTTTTGAAGCGTGAAGCCAAACATGAATATAGCGTCGAACACAAAGACGATAACTTTTATGTTATCACAAACTGGGAAGCTCAAAATTTCCGTTTGATGAGAGTGAAAGTAGGTAAACAGAACGATAAGAAAAACTGGGAAGAAGTAATTGCTCATCGCAAAGATGTTTTGTTGGAAGATATGGAGGTTTTTAATGATTTTATGGTTTTAAGTGAGCGTAAAGAAGGATTATTACAACTTCGTGTTCGCAACCAAAAAGATAATTCTGAACATTATATGGAGTTTGAAGACCCTGCTTATATGGCTTATACTTCTCAAAATGTTGAATTTGATACAAAAACGCTGCGTTTTGGCTATACTTCTATGACTACTCCAAATTCGGTTTTTGATTATGATATGGAAAGCAAAGAGAAAACTCTCAAAAAACAACAAGAAGTTGTTGGAGGATATAACACTTCTGATTTTGTTTCAGAGCGTGTGTATGCAACTGCAAAAGATGGAACAAAAATTCCAATTTCATTAGTCTATAAAAAAGGA
>DAIUBX010000105.1:0-8185 GCA_036846465.1 Bernardetia sp. | reverse complement strand
ACTTGAAATTTAAGACAAGAAAACAACAAGAAGAAGAAAATGCTAAGAAAGGCAACAATTAAAAAACTGTGTCCAAAAAAACTTTATCGTTGCCTCACCGACGACTTCTTACTAATTACAAAAAAGCGCAAACAATTTTGTTTACGCTTTTTTGTAATTGTATCTTTGCAAAACAAAAACTAGAAAAAATATATCTATGCTCATCGCCAAAAATATAATCAAAAAATACGGTTCTTTGGAAGTTTTGCAAGGAATTGATTTATCGATTGCCAAAAAAGAAGTCGTAGCCATTACAGGTTCTTCAGGGGCAGGAAAATCCACACTTTTGCATATTTTGGGAACATTAGATGCACCAGATAAAGGCGAAATAATTATCAATGGCGTAGAAGTTCAGAAATTAAAATCGAATAAATTAGCTACTTTTCGTAATCAGCAAATCGGTTTTATTTTTCAGTTTCATAATCTTTTGCCCGAATTTTCAGCTTTAGAAAATGTCTGTATGCCTGCTTTCATTGGTAAAAAATCTATCAAAGAAGCCGAAAAAAGAGCCTCTGAATTATTAGAACGTTTTGGTATTTTGGATAGAAAAGACCACAAACCTTCTGAGCTTTCTGGTGGAGAACAGCAGCGTGTAGCCGTAGCGAGAGCCTTAATAAATTCCCCAGCCTTAGTTTTTGCAGACGAGCCAAGTGGAAACCTAGATAGTAAAAATGCAGATGAGTTACACAAACTTTTTTTTACATTAAGAGAAGAATTCAATCAAACTTTCGTTATTGTTACACACAATCCAGAACTGGCAAAAATGGCAGATAGAGAAATAGTTTTACAAAAAGGATTAGTTGTTGCTTAAAAGCCAATTATGAATTAAAAATTACGAATTACGAGATTTTAGTTTTTATATATCTATCTTTTTTGTAATTTGTAGTTAGATAATTGTGTAATTTATAACCATATAAGTAAATCTATTGAAAACACATTTACCGTACTTTAATTCGTAATTAGCTACGCTACTTTGGCAGGTCGTAATTGAATAACGTAATTCGTAATTTTTAATTCGTAATTAAATAGAATGATAAGCAACTCAAGAAGAGAAGAACCAAGCATTTCGATAACTGAATTCGAACGTTTAATAGAAGCAGGAGAAAGTTTTTTCTTCGAAATCGATACGTATGAATTTCTTTTGGAACATTATCGCAAGACAGGAAATATCGAAAGATTATTTTCCGTTTGTGATATTGCACGTTCTCAACATCCTTTTTCGGTTAATTTTATTGTCGAAGAAGCAAGAGCGCATCTTATCAATAATGATTTTGATAAGGCGCAATCTACCATCGAAGAAGCTGAAGCTCTACAACCTTCTGAAATGGAGGTGCAAATAACAAAAGCATGGATTTTTCAAGAATGTTTTAAGTTTGATGAAGCTGCTGAGATTTATCATAAAGTTTTACCTTTTACAGACGAAAAGGAAAAAGACGAAGTTTTGTATCAAATAGGAAGTTGCTATCAAGCCAAAAATGACCTTAGAAAAGCGATTGAATTTTATAAAGAGACTTTAATCCACAACAAAGGACATAAAGAGGCTTTATACGAATTAGCTTTTTGTTATGATGAATTAGATGATTTAGAAGGAAGTATTGTTTTTTACAAACAATTTATTGATAATGACCCTTATTCTGCCGAAGCGTGGTATAATTTGGCTCTTATTCAAACTCGCCTTTCTCTTTTTAGAGATGCCATTGTGTCTTATGATTATGCCTCACTTATCGAAGAGGGATTTTCTTCTGCATTTTTTAATAAAGGAAATTGCCACATGAATTTAGGACAATATCAAGAGGCTTTGGATTGTTTTATCCAAACTTCAAAATTGGAACGTCCTACGGCTGAACTTTATACACACATTGGCGCAGCCTATCAAAAACTAGATAGATTTGCAGAAGCACTCAATTTTTATAGAAAAGCCTTAGAGCTTGACCAAGAGTATGAAATGGCAGCTTTTGGTGTCGCTGAATGTATGGAGGAACAAGAACGTTGGAAAGAAGCCGTACATTTTTATCAAAAATCACTTCGAAATAATAAAAATTTGGGTAATGCGTGGTTTGGAAAAGCTCGTTGTGAGTACCAACTCGGAAATATGATTTCATGTATGGAAGCCTACGATCATGCATCACGTATATTGAGCGAAAATGTAGAGGTGTGGCTTTCTTGGTCACACGTTTATTACAAAGAAGAATGGTTTGATAAAGCGATTGCCATTGCAGAAGAAGCACTAGAAATTATTCCAGATTCTGCCGAATTATTGTATCGTTATGTCGCTTATTTGATGGGAGGAGGGAAATATAAAGCTGCCGTAATGGCTCTTGAAAATGCTATTTTGATAGCACCCGAAGATAAAAATTATATTTTAGAGTTCTTTACAGACTTGAATACACAAAAAGCCATTTATCAAATTATCGAACAGTTAGAGAATTGAATTACTGTAGCGTACTCTTCAGAGTGCGAAAAAATGTACCGAATACTTTAGTATTCGAATAAAAATGAAGGGATTTGATTCATCAAATCCCTTTCTTTTTCGAATAAGGCAAAAACGCATTGTCAATCCTTAATAAAATATGTATTTTTGTAAAATAAATAGCAAAATAAAATTGTATCATTTTATCCATTTATTCTATGAAATTCGGAGTTATTGTTTTCCCAGGTTCTAATTGCGACCACGACGTATATTCTGTTCTTAAAGATACTTTCAAACAAGAAACGGTCAAACTTTGGCACAAAAATACCGACCTTGAAGGTTGTGATTTTATTGTTGTTCCGGGGGGCTTTTCGTATGGAGATTATTTGCGTTCGGGTGCGATTGCTCGTTTTTCGCCTATTATGAATGAAGTGATAAAACACGCTGAAAATGGAGGTTATGTTTTAGGAATTTGTAATGGTTTTCAGATTCTGACCGAAGCGCATTTGTTACAAGGAGCATTACTCCGAAATAATAATCAAAAATTTAATTGTAAAAATGTATTTCTTCAAGCTACTTCTCAAAATAGTTTGATTACTCAAAATACAGACCCAGCAAAGGCTTATAAAATTCCGATTGCACACGCAGAAGGGCGTTATTATGCGTCTGATGCAGAACTAAATAGCTTAATTGCCAATGACCAAATTTTATTTCGTTATTGTGATGAAAATGCTAGAGTTACAGAGGAAAGCTGTCCGAATGGTTCGGCGATGAATATTGCAGGAATTTGTAATAAAGAAAGAAATGTTTTTGGAATGATGCCACATCCAGAACGTGCAGCCGATGAGATTTTAGGGAATATAGATGGAAGAGTAATTTTTGAATCTATTTTACAACTTGTAGGTCAAGTTTAAAGCTATTATAAAATGTCTGAAAAATTACCTCAAGTCTATACAGAAATTGCGATACATGCTTCTAAAGAAAAAGTTTGGAATGCCCTTTTAGATTTTCAAAATTATCCTTCTTGGAATACTTTTATACAAAAAATAGAAGGAAATTCAGATTTAGGAGATAAAATAGAAGCTAAAATGTTTCCTCCCGTAGGTTTGCCTATTACTTTTGAAGGAACAATTTGCCGAAATATGCCAAACAAAACATTAGCTTGGACGGGTTACTTGATTGCTGAATGGCTTTTTAAGCCTACTCATATTTTTGAAATAGAAGAAAAATCTGAAAATGAAGTCCTTTTTATTCATAGAGAAGAATATGAAGGGGTTATTATTCCTTTTATAAAATTTATGTTGCCTACTTTGGTAGGAAAAGGATTTGAGGTAATGAATAACGATTTGAAGAAATTTGTAGAAACGGAGTATTAAAATTTACCATTAATAATTTATCATTAGCCTTTGTTGGTGTTTTAGCGAAGCGACACCAACAACAAAACCAACCTTAACTTATGTTTGTAGATAATTTTGAAAATCAAAGTAAAGAGGTGAAATCAGATTCTTTAAAAAAACAATGGATCGAAACGGCTACTCAATTCTTGAAAGGAAAACCGTATCAAGATTTGGCGTGGGAATTTTCGGAGGGTATTTCTATCGAACCTTATTATACGAAAGATGAAGAGAATAATTCTGATTTATCCTATTTACAGATTCTTCAAAATAATCAACTGGCTTTGAATGAGCCTGTTTCTCAACCTCGTTTTTGGTATAATCAGCCTTTTGTAACTGTAAATAACTTAGAAAAAAAGGAGTTAGAGAAAGCAAATAAAGAAATTCGTCAAGTTTTGATGAGTGGAGCTGAAGGAGTTTGTGTAGATTTCAAAGGTATAGAATTGAGTGATTTTGATAAAAAAAGTTTTGAATATTTACTTTTTGAAGTGGCTTTGCCGTATTGTGCCGTAAGTTTTCAGATAGAAGTAAAGAATGAAAATCAATTACAAAACTTCTCTAAAAAATACATGGAGTACGTAAAAGAAAGAGATTTTGAAATAAACCTTCTTACTGGAGGAATTTTATATCAAAATTCATTAGTTACAAGTAGTAATTCTTCCACTTCTTTTTTAGAATCAGTTACATCAAATACTCCTTTTCGTTCTGTTACTTTAGAGTTGAATAATTCAAAAGACGAAGCTCAAGATATTGCAAGTGTTCTTTTTGAATTGAAGACTTTAGTAGAAAAATCGGACAAATCTATTTTACAAAATATTCAATTTGTGGCAGAAGCAACGGATAGTTTTTTTGTTACAATTACTAAAATACGTGCTTTGCGTTGGCTCTTGATTCAGCTATATGACTTGTATGAAGTGGATTATAAGCCTCATATTCATACTTTAACATCACAAGGAACAGATGAAAAAAGTTTACAAGATGAAAACTGGAATTTAATCAGAAATACAACACAGGCATTTTCTTGTATTTTGGGTGGAACAAATGCATTAACTGTAGTTTCACATCAAGACAAAAATTCTGAAAGATCTAAAATGTGGGCAAACCGTATCGCTCGTAATGTTTCGGTTATGCTTCGTGAAGAATCTTTTATAGATAAAAACACAGACCCAATTTCAGGTTCGTATTATTCTGAACAAATGACAGATAAATTAATTGCTTCTACTTGGAAAAAATTCCAAAACATGATAAAGTAAGAATAATTTTTTATATAAAAAATTGTATTTTATTTGGTTGTTTAGTCAAATTGTATTGAATAATTTTATTGTGTAGATATAGAATATAAACTTTTATCAAACAAAAGGGACTACATCATGTTACTAATCAACTTACTTTTTAGTTATTATATTTTTTATTTCAACCATTTTTTAAACTGTTGGATTTTGAGAGTTCGAATAATATTTGATTTACGCAATAGAGGCGCAGTTTTGCCCTTCTATCATCAACATCTTTTTTCAAGATTTATAAAGGATTTGTTAGCAGATACTTCTTTTGGAGTAGATGATAATTTGTTTTATAATTTTTCTGGACTTAAAGGTCAAACACGAGTGAGCCGAAAAGGCTTACATTATTGTTCCCGAAAGGTTACATTGGTTCTTTCTGCGCTTCGTATTGAAGTAATTGATGGACTTTTGGAGAGTCTTTTTAGTAGGGGAAATGTACAGATTGGAGAATTAGATTTAGTTCCTGAGGCAGTCGAACAAGAGCTAATGCCTGAGCAGCGAGAAATGACAAAATACATTTGTATTTCCCCCTTGGTGGTGTCTAGTCCTCGTTTTCATAGAGATACAAAAGAATTTATTGTGCCTAGTATGGATAAATTTTCTGACCTTCTTTATGATTCTACCCTTACTCGTATGGAGGAATCTGGACACTATACCGATGTCGAAATGGCAGAGTTTTATAAGTTTCAGCTTGTTCCAGACCGTCGTTATTTGGAAAAAATACAGCAAGAAGAAAAGAAATTTGCTCGTATTTATCCATTGGAAGGACAAGGAAGCGAAGTAGAAGTCAGAGGTTATACATTTCCTTTTGTCCTTTATGCACATCCACAGGTTCAGAATTTTATTTGTAATTGTGGTTTGGGAGAATATACTGATTATGGATTTGGGATGCTAGATTTTGCTCACAGCGACCCTACCCAACGCACACAACCGTATGGAAAATATGGAGTAATAGAAGAAAATAAAAAGTAATCTACCCTTTTTGTCTATGAAAAAAACTACATAAAAAACCACCTTTAAAATCGTTTGATTTTTGAAGGAGGCTTTCTTTGTTTCAATCTAGTTTCTGATAAAATAAAACGTTGTGAAAATATCAGGTTTACCTTTTTAAAAAATAGACATAAAGAAGTAAAAATCAAATCTTACTCAATGGCTAGAATGGAAAATGAAATAGTAATCCAACTTTTAAGAGAACCTACACAACGAAAAAAAGCCTTAGAATATCTCTATCAATCTTTTGAAAAGACAAGTAAAGGGCTACAAAAACTGGGAGCAGACCAAAACCAAACCAAGGATATTTTTCAAGAAGCAATTTTAGTTTTTTATCATCAAGCACAAAAGCTAGATTTTAAACTGACTTCACAACCCTCAACTTATCTTTTCGGAATTTGTCAGAATATTTTTAGAAACAAAAAGCGAAAAGAAGCCCAACAAAACACACTTTCGAATACAGATTTTTTGATAGAATGTTCTGATAAAACAGATTTTGAAAATCAAGAGCAACAGAATAAAGAGGATAATATTTATGAAAGTGAAGAAGCCATTTCTGTTTTGAGAAAAATTTTGAAAGAATTAGGACAGCCGTGTAAAAAATTATTGACAGGATATTATGTAGATAAATTTTCGATGAAAGAATTAGCCAAAAAACTAGGCTATAATTCGGATTTGACAGCCAAAGCTCAAAAATACAAGTGTTTGCAGAGAGCTAAAAAGATGGCTCAAAATCAATTAGAAAATTTACAAACCATTTTGCTCTAAAATCTAAATAGAAATCAATGAATTGTAAAGTGCTGATAGTTAATGTATTAAATTAGCTTCGCTGAATATTCATTTCGTAATTTTTAATTCGTAATTGTCCCTTATGTCGCCACATCTCACAGAAATCGAAAAAATAGAACAGCTTTTAGAGCAAGAAAATTTTGATATAAATGATTTTCTTAACTTTTCTATTGAAACAAAACAAGATATTTTACTACAAAAACAACTTGTAGAAGAACTTGCAAATCTTCAAATTTTGGAAGAGTTGGAGGAAATTCATCAAAAACAAACCTCAAATTATTCTACAACTAATTCTTTCAAAAAACGAATTTATTTTGTTGCTGCTTTACTCTTTTTGTTTTCTTGTATCGGAATTTATTTTGTTTCTGATTTTATTTTCAATCAAAAAAATCAAACAGATTTAGAAATCTCGGCACAAAATGAAATTGAATTAGTTCACAATAATGAATTAGAAAATAATAAATTGATTGAAAATTCTGTTTCCCAAAATAATAAAAGTGGTCTTTCTTGGAATAACTTTGGAGAAACACCTTTTTTTATGAAAGATTCTTTGAGTCTTACTAATTTGGAAAAAAGTAAGATTAGGCGAATGAGTGTACTTGATACAGTGAAAAGAAAAAGTATTGGATACTACTACAATCGTAATTATTCTGTCACTACAAGTATTGAGTCAAATGAAATTATTGTCTGTTTAGGCAACTCTCTTTTTTATATAGAACCTGTTCTTTATGATGTTGTAGATAGCTTATATTCTGTTTGGTATGGAAAAAAATCTCACGAACATAATGAAATTGTTTTATATAAAATATTTGATTACCATATCAAAAAAGAAGAAATAAAAATAGTCAATCCAGATGGAAAAAATGCAATTTCTTCTCCTTCACTTTCTGCTGATGGAAATACACTTTTTTACTCTAAAAAGAATACAAAAGGCGATTATGATATTTGGCAAACTGAAAGAATTTTACAAAATGGAAAACTTACTTGGCAAGAACCCACAGAAGTAAAAACTCTCAATCAAACAAAATCGTATGAACTTTCACCTTCGATTTCAGCAGACGGAAAAACGATTTATTTTTCAAGAAACCCAAATGCAACAGGTTGTGCAAGGATTTATTTTTCTACTAAAAATGAATTTGGAGAGTGGAATAAACCTCAAATGATTCCTATTTCGGATAACAAACATATCAATTACGGTTGTGATGTTGCACCGTATATTTTGCCTGATGGAAAAACGCTTTTATTTTCAGCACAACGAACAGGAAATGGAGTGAAAAATCTAG
>DAIUBX010000104.1:0-8237 GCA_036846465.1 Bernardetia sp. | reverse complement strand
CCAATCCCAGGGCTGCCCCAAAGAATCATCGAAGGAACAGCACCCGAAGAAATAACACGAGCTAAAGCTCCATTTTGACCAATTAAATGTTTTTGTCCGATGACTTCCTCTAAAGAAGTTGGACGCATTCGTTCTGCTAAAGGTGGATTTTGAGATTGCATAATGTAGCCGATAGCTTCCAAGCTGTCGTTTTGTTATAATTTTATATTTACTGACACCTTGGATAGAAGTTTCTCCATTTTCTGTATTAGAAATGGGACGGATTTTTTTTTGTTGTAATTTATTTTCATTGTATTAAAATCCAAAGTTCTAAAAACCAAAATCTCGTACATAATGTTTCCATTACATACGAGATTGAATTATAAATTATCCTAAAGTTCCTTCATTCAAAGTTGGTCGCCAATGACTGTACTTTGGATATAAATCCATAGAAAAGCCATTGTTAAAAGTTGCTCCTGTATCATTCATGAGGTTCAATACAGCATCAATTCCCAAACGTATAGCAGGTTCTGTCCATCCTCCTTCTAATGAATAGGCTTCACCAGCAAAATAAACTCCTGATTGTTTGGCAAAATTTTGGTTATATGTCAGCAAAGCAAAATTTTCATTGTAAGAGGTTTCACGATATAGTTTTGCACAACCACGATAGGTTGGTTGTAAAGCCCATTGAAAGACAACAGGTTGCGAAGTGTCGACATACCTAGAAATGCGTTCTTGTATATTCTCACAACTCAATAAAATATCATCTAAAAATCCTAAACATTGTTGAGCCAAAAAAGCCTTTTCATCAGGATTTTTACTTAAAGCCAAAAGTTTGTTTGCATCGTCTTCCCACGTATAACTCAACAACAATACGCCTTGGTCTGAGTCTGTGGCAGCATAGGCATAAATATCTTGTAAATAAGTATCTGTTGTGATAATTTGAGGGATTTTGGAAACTCCATTTTCCCAATATTTTTGTTTGAGAGGATAGAATATTTTACAACTTGTAATCCAATGTGAAGTTTTGATACTGTCTCTAACCTCAAACGGTAATTGTGTATCAAAATTAAATCCTGTAAAAAGAGAGCTTGTCTGTAATGCCCACGTTGTAGGAGTAACTATTACTTGGTCATATTCAGGCAGTTGTCGTAGTGGAAGTATATTATTTAGAGGTGTTGCAATATATATTTTACCGTTATCTTGATCTTTTCTAATTTCAGTAACTGGCGTTTGTGTAAACAATTTTATATTAAAATTAGGATACATTTGTGTTGCTTGGTACAAAGACAATCCATTCGAACGATTTTGGCTAGTTACAGGCAAATAAAACATCGATTCAGCAAACGATTGTACGCCCAAAAAACTAGGATTTGCGAGTAAATTTCCGTTACTATCTTTAATATTGTGGCTTATTTCATCTGGAATAGGCATTGCATTTTCTTCATCAACCACAAAACTATTTCCTACAATAAGCTGATGATTTGCACCATATCCACTCAAAAGCGTTCGGAAAATATACAAACAAGAAATATCATAAAAAGCACCCCAGCTTCCATCACCAGCACCAATGGTATAAAATAATTGAGCTTCGTCTATGTTCATTCCTAGTCCACCAAAATTTCCATTTCCTTGATACGTGTCCACAGCAGGTAGATAGGCAAGTTCTCTAAAATTGAGTTGCCAATAGGTCTGAACCATAGACTGCCAAAAACCTTCCCAAGCAGACGTTGCATACAGTTGTTGAAATGTTGCAGAAACCATATTTGCAAAATTATTCCATTTATTATATACATCTAGCAACTTTTCATCAGGTGGTGGCTGCCCTCCGTCCCAAAGAATAAGTGTGGGAGGATTTCCCCATTTTGGAGTTGTTCCTTGTCCGTCGTTCAAATAAACGCCTGTTGTTTTTACGACACTAGAACCTGGATTTGGAAAAGGAATTGTTTTGATTCTGAACAAGTTACGGTAATAATCTAATAGACAATTTTGGCTTCCTGGTTCTGTGAAAAAAGGCATTCTCATAGCACCCATTTCGTAGGTAGTATGTCTATTTACGGCTGTATTTACAGGCTGTGAGTAGGTTCTTCCACCAATTCTATCACTTGCTTCATAAATATCGATATTAGAATAACCACTTCTAAATAATTCTCTTGCAGCTATCATTCCTGAAATACCAGCACCAATAATAGCAATTCGTGCATTTGGGTTGGTATTGTTACCGATTGAGTTTTGATTTGCATTATTGAGTAGATTGTAATAATTAAAATTAAAATCTGCCGTATTTGGATAATGAAACAACCAAGGATTTGATTCTTATTGATTGATTTGTTTTTTTAAATTTGAAGCAAAAGCCTCAAAATTTACCGATTTGTTTAAGCCCATAAGTTACATAGTAATAAAGTGAAAAATAAAGAGTGAATAAGTCAATTATGATAATCCAATAATAGCAATTTTTCAGTTCTTATAAAAATGTAATATGTTTTTTTTTTTAGATTTGAGTTTGAATTTGCGTTTGGTCGTTTTTAGTTTGGGCTACGTCGATAAAAATAAAATTTATGAAGTTTAGTTTAACACAATACACCCATTTTTCTTAAATTCAATCAATTATTTGCTTATCAACAAAATTCTACAAAGAAAATAGTTGATATAATTTGAAAAACTTTTTTTTTACTTGACAGTTTTGTTAAAAAATACTTATATTTAGGTCTTAGGAAATGTTCATTTATTACCTTTTTCTTTTTTGCCAATTCTTCAAAATTATATCAATGTTATATTTTTGAGATTCCTAACATACACTACTTACTAGGTTAATCGCATCTAATTTGGATGTTTTTCACCTTTTAGCGTGTTTTTCCCCATTCGCAACGTTCTTTATCTTCGATAAAGAACGCTTGCGAAGGGAGAATGTGTTTTTTTGCCTTGACAATCGTCTGTTATCGAAGATAACAAGACGTTGGCAATGGCAGAAAAACAAAAGAGAAGCAAAAAACCTTTGTTTTTTGATGCGATTAACCTAACTACTTACTTATTCATACAACTTATTTTAAGTTTATTACTACCTTTATATGAATACTATCTACGAGAGTTCTAAAACTTTAGTATATCAACAAAACGATAAATTATATAAGTTACTAAAAGACCCATTTCCTGAACTTGCTCAACTTGCAGCGTTCAGAAATGAATTGGTTATACTTTCTGATATATCCATAAAAGGAGTACGAAAAGTAAATCAAGAAACTAAAATTGAGGGACTTCATGCTTTAGTAGCTGATTTTTTTGATGGAATTTCAATAAAAGAGTATATCAAACAACATGGTCATTTTCAACTAGATGATTTTTATTTTTATGCTCCCTTGATAGCAGAAGTAGTAGCAAATATTCATAAAAAAGAAATTATACATAGAGATATTAATGCAAATAACATATTAATAGATTTTAAAAACAAAACAGTATCTATTATTGATTTTGGTTTGGCTTCCAAAACAGATACGTACGTCAAACATCTTGGCAATCCAGAACATTTAGAAGGAACGTTAGGCTATATTTCACCCGAACAAACAGGCAGAACCAATAGAGTTGTTGATTATAGAACTGATTTGTATTCTTTGGGCATCACTTTTTATGAAATGCTAACAGGAAAAATGCCTTTTGAGGCAAATTCTTCCTTAGAAATCGTACATGCTCACTTAGCAAAAATTCCTCAAACGCCTCATCAAATTGATTCTCAAATACCGATTTCGTTATCAGATATTATAATGAAATTGGTAGAAAAAAATGCTGAAGACCGTTATCTTTCTGCCTTTGGATTGAAACAAGATATTGAAAAATCCAAAAATCAGAAAGAAAAAATGGTTTTAGGAGTTCATGATTTTTCTGAAAATCTTACACTAAGTAAAAAATTGTATGGTAGAAAAACCGAAAAAGCAACTTTATTAAAAACATTTGACCTAATTAGTGATGGCACTTACAAGGCTCTTTATGTAACAGGTTATTCAGGCGTAGGAAAAACAAGTCTTATCAGTGAAATTTATAAACCTATCACAGAAAAATCGGCTTATTTTGTAACAGGTAAATTCAATAAAAGCAATCAAAATTATCCGTATTCGGCTTGGATAGAAGCTCTTGAAGAATGGTGTGAGTATATTTTGATGGAAGACAATGAAATAGTAGAAAGTTGGAAGGAAAAAATACTTAAAGTAGTAGATAAAAATGGAAAATTACTTACTGATGTAATTCCTACTCTAAGTCTAATTATAGGACAACAGCCATCGGTAGAAGAACTTGGAGCAAAAGAAGCTCAAAATAGATTTAATGTTTTAATGATAGGATTTTTATCAGTCATTGCAACCGAACAAAATCCGTTAGTTTGTTTTTTAGATGATTGGCAATGGGCAGATTCTTCTTCTGTTGATTTGTTGGTTTTACTGAATGCTACTAAAATACCGTATTTATTACTTATCAATGCGTATCGAAGTAATGAAATAGAAGCCTTATCTGCATTTGGAAGAAATCAAAAAGAAATTTTAGCTGACAGTTCTACTGAAATGGTTGAACTAAAAGAACTTCCTAGTTCCGTCATTACAACTATGTTAATTGATTCTTTTGCTAAAAAGGAAAGCGAAATAGAACCGTTGGCTGAGATTATCTACCAAAAAACAAAAGGAAATCCATTTTTTATTAATCAATTTATAGAAACAATATATAGAGAAAGTTTATTGTTTTTTGATTATAAAAAAGAAACATGGAAATGGAAAATAGAGGCTATAAAATCATTTAATCTAAGTGATAATGTAGTTGATTTGATAACCAAAAAAATAGAAACTAAATCCACTCAATTACAAAAAGTATTAGAAATTGCCTCTTGTATTGGCAACCGTTTTGATATTTTTACGCTCAAAGAACTATACAATAGCCAAACAACTCAACTCATGGAAATAGTTTGGGAGGCTGTAAAAGAAGATTTTATTTTTCCTATATCCAAAAATATCCAAGAATATAGAAATCTAAAAGAAGAAGAATGGAATGAAGACCTACTAAAAGAAGTGCAATTTAAGTTTGCCCATGATAAAATTCAGCAAACGGCATATCAGTTATTGAGTCCACAACAAGCCTCTGACTATCATTCTCAAATAGCTAATTTTTTATATTCTTACAATAAAGAAAATGAACTAGATTTTGATAAATTTATTTTTACTATTGCAAATCAATATAATTCTTCTTTTTCTGTTCTAAAAAATGAAAATGAAGAAAACATAAAACGAAGCATAGAAGTCAATTTATTAGCAAGTAAAAAAGCCCAAAAAGCAACAGCTTTTCCAACAGCATTAAACTTTTTGGATACGATTGCACCTTATATAATTTCTTCAGAAACAACTCAAAAAAATGCAATTCAGAAAGATTTTTATTTAGATTACGGTTCTTTGTTGTGTATAAACGGACAACTAACCAAATCAAAAGAAATATTTGATGTTCTGCTTTCTCACACCGACAACAGCACAGAAAGAGCTATCGTTTTGAAGGAATATAGCGATGTTTTGCAAAGCTCAGGAGAAGCGACCAAAGCCTTAGAATATGCCATTGAAGCTCTAAATGAGTTGGGAGAATACTATCCAACAAGCAACCAAGAGGCACAAGAACAGACAGGAAAACTACTAGAAATCCTGATGAAAGGAGAAACGGTAGATAAATTACAACAGCTAAAAGAAGCAAACACAAAAAAAGATTTGCTTATTGGAGATATTTATAACAGAGCCGTAATCAGCACCTATTTTGCTAATCCAGCTTGGCTTGGATTGGTGGTTACAAAGAGTGTTAATCATGTCTTAAATAGTGGAACTTCGCCAAAATGTAGTGAAGCCATTGCGTGGTTGTCTATGATTATGTGTAGCACTCAAAACCATAAATTATCTTTTGGTTATGCACAAATAGCCCTTCAAATCGCTGAAAAATACAATCTTTTGGATAGCAGAGGACGAACAACCATGTTGGCTCACTCTATGTCTTTGGCTTGGAAAAATGATTACACACATACCTACAAAGAAACCAAAGAAGCTTATGATTGGTGTCATCAATCTGGAGAGCAACAGTATGCAAGTTTTGTCTTACTGACTTCTTATATCGCCTTATTGCTAAAATCAGAAAACTATCAAAAAATATATTCACAATGTAAGCTATGGCACGACTACTGTGAAAAATACGTTCCCTTAGAGCTTGGACAGGCAAAAATTCGTTTGTATAATCATGAGCGAATGATGGGAAATCCATTTACAGAACATGTAGAACAATTAGCTATTGTAGATGAATACGAAGAGTCAAAAAATGCTACCGATGTCTGTGAATCTTTAATGGAAATGGCTCGTACAGCCTTATTTTTTGAAGAATATGAAGAGGCGTATCAGTATTCGCTTAGGGCTTTGCCGTATGTGGAGGCTGGTGGAGCTGGAAGTTTGCTTTTAGTGGCTTTGTTTTATCATATTTTTGTTTGTGCTGCGTCCAAAAAAATTGAACTTCTTGAAAATGAAAATAATCAAGAGAAAAGTCTTGAAAATAATGATTCTATTCAAGAAATAAAAGCACACATCAGCTCTTCTTTAGCAAAACTAAAAACTTGGGCAGAATTAAATAAACAAAACTTTGGAGCGTATTATGAAGCTAGTAAGGCTTTTTATCATCAAAGCATCAACGAAAATTCAATCGCCATTTATCATTATTTAAAAGCAATAGAATACAGCAAAAAGTATGAAATTTTGTTTTTAATGGCTTTTTCGAAAGAACATTTGGCTTATCTCTACCACAAAGAAGAGTTTGCAACAGCTCAAAATGAATTGACAGAGGCATACAAAATATATAATTCAATACAAATAAAAGGAAAAAATGAGATTTTAGAAGAAAAATTAAATGCTTTTTCAAAAGTATATTCTTCTTATAATTTTACGTTGAATTTTTCTGAATTTACTTCTCAAACTACTTCAAAACAAGGAACTAGCAAAATAGCTCCTCAACAAAATGTTAATATAGACAATAGTAGCATTCTAAAAGCCTCACAAGCTCTTTCAGGTGAGATTGTATTGGATAGTCTATTATCTAAACTCATAAAAATACTTGTAGAAAATGCTGGAGCTCAAAAAGGGGTTTTGATTATTCAAAATCAAGATGATTGGGAAATAATGGCACAATGGAATCAAGAGAAAAATTACTTAGACGTAAAAAATAGCATTCCTATTGATGAGATTTCGAAAGATAATTATGCTAATATAATTCCTCTTAGTGTTTTTAATTTTGTAAAGCGTTCTAGACAGTATCTTGTTATTGATGATATAAAAGAAGATGCTAAGTTTAGTTCAGATTTTTATTTTACTGAACAAAAAAGTCGTTCTTTGCTTTGTCTTCCTATTCTCAAACAAAATCAACTTGTTGCTATTTTGTATGTAGAAAATACAATTTCAAAGGCAGCTTTTCACGCAGAACGAGTAGAAACACTCAAATTATTAGCATCACAGGCTGCAATTTCTATCGAAAATGCCTTGCTCTATACCGAAATGGAAAACAGAGTAAAAGAAAGAACGCTCAAACTAGACCAAGCCTATGAAGAATTAGATACCAAAAATAAAAGTTTGACTTCAAGTATCAATTACGCCAAACGAATACAAGACGTTATTTTACCTGCCAATGAATCTTTAAAAAATGCTGTTAGCGATGAAATGTTTGTGTTTTATCGTCCTCGTAATATTGTAAGTGGTGATTTTTATTGGGTAGCAGAAAAAGGAGATTATACAATATTAGCTTTGGTGGATTGCACAGGACACGGAGTGCCAGGAGCGTTTATGTCTTTAATCGGATATAATATTTTAGAAACAATTTGTATTCTTAAAAATATCATTACACCAGATTTAATTTTACAAGAATTAGATAAAGAAGTATCAAAAATATTAAAACAAGACTATACCAATAACCGTGATGGCATGGATATGACGGTTTGTTTGATAGATAAAAAAAATAAAAATATTACCGTTGCTGCATCTAAACAAGACTTTTATTATTTTATGGATAATGAACTTCATATCATAAAAGGAAGTAAAAAAAGTATAGGTGGTAGTTTTATCAACAATAAAGTCAAACAATATTTTGTCAGTCACCAAGTAGATTTTTCTAACAAAGAAATAACTTGTTATATGTCTTCTGACGGTTTTCAAGACCAATTTGGAGGAGAAGATGCCCGTAAATTTTTGGTAAAAAACTCTAAAGCTCTTTTACAA
>DAIUBX010000103.1:0-8255 GCA_036846465.1 Bernardetia sp. | reverse complement strand
ATTTAGAACACAGATTTTACTGATTGTACAGAATAAAACAGCATTTAAAACATCTATGATAATCTCTAAAATCCGTGTTCCACTATATTTTCTAGTAAGCTGACCTACATAAAAAAAAGCAGTTGCGATAATGATAAAAAGCACTTAAATTTTGGTTATTTAGTTAGAAAATAGTATTTTTAAAACAAAAAAAGTAAAAATCTAGTAAAGGGTAACAATTTTATTATGAGTGAAGAACACAACTCTACTACCGAAAATCCAGAAAATATCCATCCCGATTATCCAGATTGGCAGCATGCCTTTTGGGACTCTTGGGCGTTTGTCAAAGATTTTTTCTTTCGTCTGACTCATTTATCTTCTGATACAGATTACATTGGAACAGTAAAAAGTATTAAGTCGGGAGTAGTTTTGGAAGGTTCAAATCTTTGGGTTTTGATTTGTTCGGTCATGATTGCTTCCATTGGTTTGGATTTGAATTCGGCAGCCGTTATTATTGGTGCGATGCTTATTTCGCCTTTGATGTCGCCTATTTTGGGAATTGGTTTGAGTGCAGCCATTAACGACAGAGAAACACTTATTAAATCGATTCGAAATTTTGTGAGTGCTATTTTGCTGACTTTGGTTACGAGTGTTATTTATTTCAAAATTACTCCTCTAGGACTTTTGACCGATGAAATGTTGGCTCGTACAGAACCCAATTTATTAGATGTCTTGGTTGCTTTTTTTGGTGGTTTGGCTGGTATTGTTGCTGGTTCTCGTACCGAAAAAACGAATGCTATTCCGGGAGTGGCGATTGCTACGGCACTCATGCCTCCTTTGTGTACATCAGCTTTTGGATTAGCGACAGGACAGTGGGATATTTTTGCAGGAGCATTTTATTTATTTTTTATCAATGCTGTTTTTATAAGTCTTTCGACGTACATGATTGTGCGTTTTTTGAAATTTCCGTATGTAGAAGTTTTGAATCCTGTTCTGGCAAGACGTGCAAAAATTACTGCGTATGTTGTTATTACTCTTTTGCTTGTTCCTAGTGTTATTTTTTTATTCAAAAAACTTACAGAAAATTTCCGTAATCAACAAATTGCTACGTTTATTACTCAAAATATAAATCCAAATTATGATTTGAATTCGGTACAATGGAAAATGAAATTAGATTCTACCAATATTTATAGACTTCGTGTCATCAGTTTTGGAGCTGGAACTTATATCAATTATGATTCATTGCTTAGTTTAGAAAAAATATTTAATACAGAAGTAAAAAATTCGTGGAAACTCACAGGTTTTGATACAAAAGATAGCATTCATATCGAACTTGTACAATCAGAAGAACCTGCCGATTCTGAAACTCGTGTCGAACGTACAGTTATGAATGATGCAAAGCGATACATTGAGATAAAATTTAGAGAAGAACTAGGAACATACAAGCAAAAAGATGAAATTATTACAGGAAAAGACAAAGAAATTCAAGACTTAAAAAAAGACCTTTTGTATGCTAGAGGCGATACTTTACCTTTTGAAGTAATCAAAAAAGAACTCAAAGCAATCTATCCAGAACTCAAAGAAATTGGTTTGGCTAGAGTAAGACAAACCGATTTTGAAAATGATTCTTTAGGATTTATGTTATTGGTAAAATGGGAAGGTGAACCTGCAAGAAATAAATACACACGCCAAAAATACGAAGACCGTTTGAAGAATTTTATGAACATCAAACTCAAAAACAAGAAAATTGGAATTATTAATTACTAGTCTAACCGACAAATTCTAATAGGCAAATTCATTCTATAAAATACTTTCTTTCCTTTATAAATTGCAGGTTGCCAAGTGTAATTTTTATTTATAAAATCTAGTAGTTGTAAAAATCCGTCATTATTTTTTTTAGAAAAATTACTTTTTAAGATTTTAAAATCTGTCATTTTTCCTGTTGTATCTATTACAAATTCTATGAAGGCTCTTGAACTTATTTCTTTAGGTTTTTCTGCGAATTCAAGATTTTTCTGAATGATTTTATAAAAATTATCCATTCCTCCTTCAAAAACAGGAGGGTTTTCAACTACATTATAAATCAAATATTCTTGGTTGTTTGTATCTCTTTCTATTTCAATGTATTCTATTTGGGGAGAATAATAAAAGCAAGCCTCCATTCTAATTTCTGCCGTATCTCCATCTTGAATAAAAAATTCTCTTTTTCTAGGAGGAGGAACATATTCTGTTACTGTAATTTTAAATTTTTTGCTGTTTTGAGTTGTTTTATTCTCTTCTTTAAAAACAATCGGAATAGTAATTCTGCTTTTTTTCTTTTTATGAGTTCTTGTATCTATTGAAGGCTTCCAAGAGTAATTTTCGTTTATTAGGTTCATTACTTTCAAAATTTCTTTGCTATTTTCTTCATGTATGCTTTTTACAATTCTAAAATCAGTCATTTTTCCAGCCGTATCTATTATAAAAGTAACAAATACACGCCCTTCTTTTCCTCCTTCTGGAAAGCGTAAATTATCTTCAATTATTTTATAAAAATTACTCATTCCACCTTCAAAAGTAGGGTCAGTAAAAGCATCAAAACTAAAAACTATTTCTTCTTCTTCCTTTTCTCTTTCTATTTCCACTAAAGGAATTTTAATCGAATCAAGGAAAGATAAATCAAGTTCTATGTCATTTTGAGCAAAGACAAAAAAAACACAAAAAAGACTAAGAAAAATAGTTGTAAAAATAAATTTCATTAAATTGATAGTTTAAGGAATAGAATAATTTTATAGTGAAGTTGTTTGAACTTTGACAATAGTTTAGACAACAAGTTGTATTGTTTTAAACTATTGTCAGAGTTTGCTTGAGCAAACTACTGACAAAGTTTTTTTTAAATGAAAGTTTAAGTAGCTTAATTACTCTTTTTTCTGAAAAAGAATTGGAATGTTCATTCTTACTTTTACTTTTTTACCTCTGTGTTTTGCAGGTATCCAATCATACTGTTCACTTATCAAAGTCATTATTCGATTCTATTTCCCAATTTCCTTGACAACTCATTTCTATTTTTACATCTTCAATAGTTATTTCTATGTCAGCATCAAATCCACAATCACTTTCTACTTCTATAATTTCCTCTTTCTCCTTAATGTGTATTTGTTCGAATGGAAAAGGACTACAACCAAAAAAAATAAAAAATACTAAAAACAAACGAGCAAAAAATAGAACAAATTTTTTCATAAAATTGAATTGTAAACAGACCAAAAAACAAGATTTATACTTTTACAATTCAGAAGAACAAAGAAAGTAACAGACTCATGTATGTTAAATCTAAAATTTTGTTTGCCTCCTTTACCTTGTTATTGTTTTTGAAACAGAATTTGATTATTATGCGTACTCAAATATGATTCAATCTATGACTTTTGACACAAACCCAGATTTATACGAACGTTTTATGCACGCTGATGCCATTATTAAAGAAAATAAGATTGGCGAAGCTGTAAAAGAACTGCAACAAATTCTTAGAGAAGACCCTACTTTTGGTAGAGCTTATAATCATTTGGGTTGGATTTATCACAACAGATACCAAGACTTCAAAAATGCTGAAGAGTGTTATAAATTAGCCTTGTTACATTCGCCTGATTATCCTCCTGTCTATTATAATTATGCTGTTTTGCTGTCTTCTAGGAAAGCGTTTGACGAGCTGAAGAAATTACTAAGCAAAGCCTTAGATTTTGACGGAATTAATTTGGGAACAATTCATAATGAATACGGAATTATGTACGAAACGGAAGCACATTATTCAAAGGCGATTGAGTCGTATAATGAGAGTATAAAATATCTTTTTGATACGCATCAAATCGAACAGCGTTTAGATTCTATCGAAAGATGTAAACGAAAAAGTGGAATCTTTGGAGGTTCGCACGTTTCGGATAGGTAAGGAACAATTACGAATTACGAATTAAAAATTACGAACTGAAAGACAACGTAAGTCAATTACAAATATTGTTCGTTTATAATTTAAAGGAAATCACTTTATTTAATTCTTACTCGTAATTTTAAATTCATAATTAACAATTTATAATTAACCATTAAGACAAATTATGGCAGCAGAAGATTCAAACGACCCAATAAATGGAGGAAGTGGCGCAATTGTTCCAACAAACACTAGTGTTAATCGTGTTGAGAAAACAAATGTGAGTAAGTTCCAAGATTTTATTAAATACGTCGAAGAGCGTGTAGTGGACTTGATAAACCTAGAAATCAAAACGATTGTAGGTGATTTTGATGTTGATGTAAACGAGAAAGTTTCTTTAAAAAGAGATCACGATTACAAACTCATGAACAGTCGTATCAATTTGATTGACGGAGATATTACAACACATATTAGCAAAGAGTTGGTAAGTGATGAGTATCAATGGATGCGTAATTTCCATGCTCATAAAGAAGAAAAGGGACACGAAATTATTCAAGGAAATATCCAAGCCATTGCTTCTTTGATTGACCTTTTTAGAGAACTTAGCCGTGAAGAAAAATAAAAATGATTAATTATTAAATCAATTTATTCTATTTTAATCATTTATAAGGGCAGCACTTTTCTATGAAAAAGAATTTTATTACTAATTTGGCAAATGACCTTTTACGATTAGAAGTAAATACTATCGTAAAAGACCAATTATTGTGTATCAAACCTCGTTCGCACCGTTGGGAACTCTATGATATTGCAACTGAATACCGTTCGCTTTTGAGTTCTTACACCGTTGTAGCTATTAATCCAGAAATGGGAAAAAGCAAGGAGAGTGAGGCAGTCAGAAAAGAGTTTAAGTATTTACACGGAGGTTTAAATTCTTTTTTAGAAATACAACAATTTGCAGAACTTAAAAAAGATGAATTCAAACAAGAGTTAGAACGCAGCAAACTTACCGTTTTGGAAACTGATATACTCAATGAAAGAACAATACTTTGCGAGCGTATGATAAAACAGAGCCAACAAATCGTTGATGTTTTTTTAGATTTACAAAATGATTTTGTAGAAGCGAATAAAGATAATCCAGAAGTTAAGTCTGACCCAGTTGCAACCGACAACGAATTTCCTTTTATGCGTTTGAATCATTTGCCAGACTTAGACCTAAACCCTAGCCAAGTTTCTATTATCAGAAAAGTAAGTGAAATTGGAACGCAGCGAGTTTTGCTCCAAACTGTTGTACAAGTAGAAGGAGATGTTACTTCTTATATCACCACACGTTTTTTACACCTTCCAGAAAGAGAGCAAAAAATGATAAAGGACGTACACGAATCTTCTATCATGACTTCAATCCGAATGTGGCAATATTTATTTCAAGCTATCGGAAACCTAGCGGGAAATATCTTTACAGGAATTACTGGAAAGCAAGTAAATACAGGAAAAGCAATAAATACAATAAGCAAACCAAAACGAATAGGCTAAAATAAAGTAAGAAGTTAGATTTCAAAAGTTAGATTTAATGAAAATACAATTCATTATTTATACTCCCAATTCCAGCTTCTAAATTAGTTAATATAATCCTAACTTCTAAAATCTAACTTCTAAATTGGCTACTTGGAAAATAATCTTAAAAAACTTTTGGGTTCAATTTATAAGATGGCTTGACATCCGTTTGGGGTATATTTCTGCTGCCCCACGTCTTATTTTTTATTTTATAGAAATTATCAAAACAGGAGCTTATACAATTGATACAGAATTTGAATATGTACTAGAAGATGGTGTAAATACAGAGAAATTTATAATGCGAACACTCATCGAACTAGATGGCGATGTTACCAATTTTGTGCCTGACCCAATGAAGCACAAGGGAGAAGCTTGGTTTTGTTGTTTTGAAGATGCTTTTAAGTTGCATTCAGAAAACATCAATTTTTTTTTCCTAAAACTAGAAGAAAGTGCTATTTTTTGGGCATTCATGACCACACTTCCTTTACTTATAGCCATCAACTATAGTCTGATAGAAGATATTTGGGCATTTGTCATGACAGGACATTTTTCAGATAAGCTGCAAGACCAAGTATTGGAAATTGGTCTTTTTATGGCTTCTGCCATTCTTTTACCTCAAATTATCAAACTTCTTATTCCTCGCCTGTTTGCTTTTGCTTTAAAACGAATTGAAAAATATTTGGAGGAAGAAGAAAAGAAAAAGTAATTTATTTGACTCCACCGTCTTTATCGTTGTTTTGAGTGATATAACAAATACACAATCAAATCTTTTAAACAATTCATAACCAAAAAAAACCTTAGCCGTTCCGTTGGCTAAGGTTTTTCTTTGCTTTTGCACAAAAGGAGAGGGAAATATTCTCTTTTGTTAAGTCTTTAGTTCTCTAAGTAGTCGACAGTTAATTGTCTTTATGAATAAAAGCGAATGAGTATAGTTTGATTTATAGAACATAAAACAACTACTCAATCAGCTTTGTAAGTTTTCTTAAATGGGTTATCCCATTTCTATCTCTTCTCCATTGGCATTATAAAAATGATGCTGTGTGAGAGCTAAAGAAGAATCTTTTACTAAAGTTACCCATTTATAATATTTAAAAAACCATTTCATACGTTCGGAAATAAATCCTGCCGTAAAAAAAGCATATAAATAAGGGTGCAAAGCAATAGTTACTTTCTTCTCATTTTGTTTGCCTAAAATATAGTCTAGCTTATGCATAATGGCTTCAGCTACACCAATAGATGCCGAAATTTTGCCTGTTCCGTTACAAGAAGGACAAATTTCTCTAGTTGCAATGTTAAGTTCGGGACGCACACGCTGACGTGTAATTTGCATCAATCCAAACTTAGAAAGTGGTAAAATAGTAAATTTCGAACGGTCAGTATGCATCACTTTTTTCATGTGTTCATACAATGTACGACGGTTCTCTATTTTTCGCATATCAATAAAGTCAATCACAATAATTCCTCCCATATCACGGAGTTGCAGTTGTCGTGCAACTTCGGCAGCAGCCTCCATATTGACTTTAAGTGCAGTAGTTTCTTGGTCGTTTTCTGAGGACGATTTGTTACCACTATTTACATCTACAACGTGCAGAGCTTCTGTATGTTCGATAACCAAATATCCACCACTTGGCAAACTTACTGTTTTTCCAAATAATAGCTTGAGTTGCTTTTCTATACCAAAGGTTTCAAAAATTTTGCCTTTTCCGTTATACATCTTTACGATGCGTTCTTTATCAGGCGCAATTTTGTGAATATATTCCTTTATGGTATCATACGTATTTGAGTCATCTACTGTAATACTATCAAAACTCTCATTTAAGAGGTCTCTAAGCATTGAAGTTGCTTTGCTAATTTCTCCAATTACTTTATCTCTAGGCTTTGCCTTAGCAAGATTAGCCATTCCTCCACGCCATTTGTCAGAAAGTGTACTCATATCTCTATCGAGTTCTGCTACATCTTTTCCTTCTGCAACTGTCCTTACAATAACACCAAAACCTTCTGGTTTGATAGAATCTATAAGACGTTGAAGACGACGGCGTTCGGTTTTGCTAGTAATTTTACGAGAAATAAGAACACGCTCATCAAAAGGAACTAAAACCAAATATCTACCAGCTAATGAAAGTTGACACGACAAACGAGGTCCTTTTGTTGAAATGGGTTCTTTGACTACTTGTACCAAAACGAGTTGATTTGGCTTCAAGACATCACCCATTTTACCGAGTTTGTCTATTGGCTTCTCCAATTCGAAATTAGTAAACTTATAATCTTGCTGACCATTTTTTGGGTTAGTACTACGTACTTGCTTCGTATATTTTATCAAAGAACTTACATTTGGTCCTAAGTCCAAATAATGCAAAAATGCGTCTTTTTCATATCCAATGTCTATGAAAGCTGCATTCATGCCCGGAACAATACGTCTTACTGTTCCTAAATACATATCTCCTACTGAAAACTGATGATTTCCCTCATCGTGATGAAACTCTACTAAGTTTCTATCCTGCAAAAGCGCAATTCGCCCTCCGTCAGGAGTGGCATTAATTACTAATTCGTTACTCACATTCGAATTCGATTAGTTGAATAATTCATCTAAACTAACCTGCGCTTTAACTCGGTTAGGAAGATTCTTTGCTGCGTCTGTATAAGAATGCAAACTATGTAGCAGACCATTTAATACCATAATAAGCTAAAATTAATAGCTTTAAAATAGCCGACATTTTTTAGGTGTCGTTAGAAAAAAGTGTTTGCTACATTTTGCCACAAACGCTTTTCAATACCAAAAGCAGAGTCTTTTATGAACAGTAGAATCTGTTTATAAATAGTGTCTGCTTTT
>DAIUBX010000102.1:240-8298 GCA_036846465.1 Bernardetia sp. | reverse complement strand
CTCCCATAGCCTGTCCCATCTTGAACTGCGTATAATTATTGAGATTTCCTTGCATAGAACGCCCCATAATTTCCATTTCATTTCTCTGGTCAAGAATTTTCTGAACATGGTCTGGCAAAGACATATTCTCTACAATAAAATCCGTAATATCGACACCATAACGGTCAAAATCCAACGTTAATTTCTTTTTGATTAATGAAGCTAATTCGTCATAATTAGCAGCCAAATCTAAAAATGGAATTTTACTTTCACCCAGTCCGTCAGTAAATTGCTTTATGACCAAACTTTTAAGTTTTGTTGTAATGTCATCAGTAGTAAACTGTCCGTCAGTTCCGACAACATCAATAAGAAAACGGCTTGGTTCAATCACTTTAAAAGCAAAACTACCAAAAGCACGAATTTCGATACCCATTGAACCGAGTTCTGCATCTCTGACACGAATTGGATTTTTAGTTCCCCATTTATTATCATAAAAAGCACGCATATTTACAAAATAAACCTCTGCTTTAAATGGACTATTAAACCCATACTTCCAACTTTTTAGAGTTGTCAAGATAGGCATATTTTGTGTTGAAAGTTCGTATCTACCTGGAGGAAAAACATCTGCTAATTGTCCTTCATTAATAAAAACAGCTTGTTGCCCTTCCCTTACAGTCAGTTGCGCTCCATATTTAATTTCATTTCTTTCTCTGTTGAATCTATAAACGATGGTATCTCTACTATCGTCTATCCATTCGATAACATCGATAAATTGTCCACTAATTTTATCCCAAAGTCCCATAAAAAAGTAATTTAGTTAGTAATGATAAATTTGATTTGTTAAAACTGAATCATAATTTACAAAAAAGAAATAAAAAATCCCATTTTTGAATTATTTTTTTCAAAAAAGGGACTTTTAGTAATTTTTGCATTGTGGTTTCAAGTAAATAATTGGATTATAATTTACTTAAAAATGATTTTTAAAAGACGACGTAAGATAATTCCTACGATAATTTGTTTCCAGTCAATACGTTTTAAAATAAGCCAGATTAGATTTAACATAATGGTGTAGTTTTATAAGGTTTTTATTTATAATTAATTTTATTCGTTTTCTTATTTGTTTTTTGGAAAAACTGTAACTAAATATACGATTTATTCTTTAGAAACGAAAAATCACGCCAAAAGTTATGATAAAAAATGTTAGCTTGGTTTTTACCAGCCCAGTTTTCTCTGTTTGGTAAAAAGTTTACAAATATTTTATCAAGCCGAACAATCAAATTTAGCTAGATTAAACCAAAGCATATACCATTTTCCATCAAGCTTGGTAAATCCGATTTCAAGATAATCGTCTGTTAGGACAACTATACGACTGATTTTTTTATCTGTTTGTTTGGCAAATTCTTTTTCTTCTTTTGAATGCCCTTTTTCAATTATCTTTTCATTGATTTGTATTCCTTTTTGTATTTCATCGAAAGAAGAAGTAGTTTGATAAAATGTTCCTTGCTTTGAAAATGCTTCACAATCGAAACTAGGTATTTCTTCATTCTTTGGTTTTTTTCCACTGAATTTTTTGAAATAAGATTCTAAATTAGGAAGTTGTTCGTATAACTCATCCAAATCCTTAAAATATTCGACTACAGAAACAGCCCCAGGTTTGTGATTGATATAAAAACCTAATTGAGGATGGATATATTCTTTAAGTTCATTATCTGAAGAGATATTTAAAAATTCTTCAAGTGCGTTTTCAAATTCGTTTGTATTTACAGAACTAGCTGAAGCAGCCATTAATACTTTATCAGAATTTATTTGTTCCCAGTTGTCATTTGTATCAGAACAGCTAGAAAAACTTAGAATGCTAATAATACCAAAAATAGATAAGTAAAATTTAAGATTTGTAATTACATAGAATTGTATATAATATTTTTTGAGAGTATTCATAATTGTTTATTTAGGATAGGTTTTTTATAATGAACGTAAATTACTAATAAAGGTTGATAGGATTTTACAAAGAAAAAATTTATTTATACCTATTTATTTACAAAAAGTATAAAAAAGAAAAAGATACTCCCAAATTAATAGGAATATCTTTTTTTTAACAACCACTTCTAAAATCAATTTTTTAAAACTTAATAAATCTTATTCTGATTACATTGCGTATTCTGATAAAAACTTGATACGCATAAGTCGAAGTTCATCTTCTCCATACTCATCCTCTTCAAATTCATCTAAGGCATCTTGAATACTATCTGTTTCTGCATTCATAAAATAATCATAGATTTCATCTTGACGATCGTAATCCATTATTTTATCAATATAATAATCAAGATTAAGTTTTGTTCCCGAATAACAAATGTGTTCTATTTCAGAAATCAACTCACTTACTTTCATTCCTTTTGCATCTGCAATTTCCTCTAAGTCAATCATTCTATCAATCTGTTGAATGATAAAAATTTTAACTTTGGATTTATTAGCTGTTTGTTTGACTAATACTTCTGCATCAGTTTCAATATCATTATCTTCCACATATTTATTGATAGCATCTAAAAAGACTTTACCAAACTTATCTACTTTTGCCATTCCAACACCATTTATTTGTGCCAACTCGTCGTTAGTAGTTGGATAAACGGTTGCCATTTCTTCCAAAGAAGGGTCTTGAAAAATTACATAAGGAGGGAATCCTTTTTCTTTAGCTAGTTTTTTACGTAACTTTTTAAGTAAATCGAATAAAACAGGGTCGTGTCCTTTGTCTTGTGCTGTTCCTCCAATTTCTTTTTCTTCATCTTCTGCCGTGATTTTGCTAAAATCATGGTCTTCTGTTAGCATTACTTTATGAGCTTTTGGGTTTTCCAAAAACTTAAGCCCTTTTTCATTGAGCTTTACTACTCCATGATTATCAAAATCCTTGTTGAGATAATTAAATAATAAAACTTGACGAATCACAGAACGCCAATACTGTTGTGTTTGGTCTTTTCCTTTCCCAAAAACACTTACTTTATTATGCCCATAACTTTTGACATAATCCGTTTCTTTTCCCATCAGTACATCGGCGATATGACTGATAGTAAAACGTTCTTCTGTTTCTTTTACAGCTTTCAAAACCCATTCTGTATGTTCGTTGGCTTCAAATTTTGGTCTTGGTTTGTCTGTATTATCATTGAAACCTCCGTCTTTTTCTACATTTTCACCAAAATAATGAAGTAATTGCCTTCTTCTACAAACACCTGAAGTGGCATAATCCATCATTTCTTGCAATAAATAACGTGCATTATCTCGTTCTGTAACAGGTTTGTCTTTATTAAATTTTTCTAATTTATGAATATCTTCTGGACTATAAAACATGATACAATCAGCATTGAGTCCATCTCTTCCTGCTCGTCCTGTTTCTTGATAATATCCTTCCAATGACTTAGGCGCATCATAGTGAATCACACAACGAACATCTGGTTTGTCAATTCCCATTCCGAAGGCTATTGTAGCCACAATTATATCTACTTCTTCATTCAGAAAAGCATCTTGATTCTGCATTCTGACACTAGAGTCCAAACCTGCATGATAAGGACGTGATTTTATATCATTGACAGCCAAAAATTCGTGTATTTCTTCTACTTTTTTTCTACTCAAACAATATATAATTCCAGACTGCCCTTTTTTACCTTTTAAATATTTTATAAGCTGTTTTTTTACATTTGTTTTTGGGCGAACTTCATAATATAAATTCTGACGATTAAATGACGTTTTGAAAACATTTGCATCTTCCATATGAAGATTTTTCTGAATATCTTGTTGTACTTTTGGTGTTGCCGTTGCAGTAAGAGCAATAATAGGCAAATTTCCTAAGCTATCAACAATAAAACGAATGCGACGGTACTCTGGGCGAAAATCGTGTCCCCACTCTGAAATACAATGCGCTTCGTCAATAGCAATGAAAGAAATTTTAGCCTTCGCCAAAAAGTCTAAATTTTCTTGTTTAGTAAGTGATTCTGGAGCTACATAAAGCAATTTTGTTTCTCCAGCCAACACTGATTTTTTGACTTTATTACTTTCTGATTTGGAGAGTGTTGAGTTTAGAAAAGAAGCATTTATCCCGACAGCATTAAGCTGATCGACTTGATTTTTCATGAGAGCTATCAAAGGCGAAATTACAATTGCTGTTCCTTCTTGCACAATGGCAGGAAGTTGATAGCAAAGTGATTTACCTGCTCCTGTAGGCATAATTACAAATGTATTTTTGCCATCAAGAAGATTTTGAATAATTGTTTCTTGATTTCCTCTAAACTGATTATATCCAAAAACTTCTTTTAGTGTTTTCTTTAGATTTATTTTTTGCTCTACCATTTTAAAAACCTTTTTGTAAGATAGGGTACGACTTAGGAAATAGTGTAATACGAATGATTTAGATGGTCTATAATTCTAACTGAATTACATTTCTCCATTTATTTGATCTTTTGTCTTCTACTATATCTAATTATTTCGTGCTGATTAAAATTTTAATTTTCTAATTTTATATAATAAAGTTAGCACAAAACTTTGAGAAAACAAGGCTAATTTTGCGTTTTATTGGAATAGAAAGAAAAATAATTCATAATTTTTTCACTTTCTATTCGTTATTTAATTACAAATGATTCGTAAAGCCTTTACGAATTCCATTTTAAGTACGCCTTTTAATTTACGTATTTACCTACTACCAATATACTCAATTACTACAAAAAAACAACTATTTTGAATAAGGATTTTTTCAATTTCTGAAATTATTCAAACTTTCTTATTTTTCTGAATACTCTCTGTCATGAGTTTATAAATCTGACTAAAATGAGGATTAGAATCAGATAAATTCATTTCTTCAATCATTTCTAAATGCTTCTCAATTACTTTTTTATCGTCTCTAATTGCAGGTCCTGTTTGAGCCTTCGAAGGATTGAGTTCTAATGCTTTTTGCAGAGTTTCCTCCAAAAGAGGTTTGAGCATATCAAAAGGAAGATTTTTTTCTTTCAAAATTTGCTCACTAATTGTCCATAGATAATTAGAAAAGTTACACGCAAAAACGGCAGCGACATGTAAAATACTTCTATCCTTCGAAGAAACTTGAAAGACTTTTTTAGAAAACTGTTTGGCTAAATTTATCAATTTTTCTTCAATTTCTTTGTCATTTGCTTTATCACTTGCTTCTATACAAAATGGAATAGAACTAAAATCAACTTCTTTTGCCTTGCTGAAAGTCTGTAAAGGATAAAAAACGCCTATATTTGAAATAGAATTTTGATTTGCTAGTTTCAAAATTTCCATTGGTTGCGAACCAGAAGTATGAACCAAAATACAGGTTGGAGGAAGAATAAGTTTTGACAAAACACTCTCAAAAGCTCCATCTGCAATAGACAAAATAGCTAAATCGGCATCTATTTTAGAAAAATCTAATTGTTCAACAGAATGAAAAATTTCTATATTTTTATTTAGATTATCTATTTCTGTCAGTTTTTGCTTTAAAGTTTCTGCATTCTCTTTTGTTCTACTCCAAATATGAGTAAGTTGTAAATTTTTGTTTTTAGAAAATAATAAAGCCAAATGCCAAGCTACATTTCCAGCACCGATGAAGATAGTTTTCAAATTCTTTTTTTAGGAATTGGGTAATAGGAATTATATTGGCAATACAAATACATTTTTAACCACAGAGAATAAAGAGAAAATACACACGTTTCAGTCAAAAAATAGTATTCATATTTAACTGCTAACTGTTTACTGATAACTGGTTACTGCTAACTGATAACTGAAAACAACTGTTTTTTATCTCCAGTCATTTCATAATATTTATGTTTTCCTTCTTTGTCTTGGACTGCCACGACGTGTAAAATAGGAACTCCTAGCTCTTTTAATGAAAAATTAAGTAGTCTTTCTTCTGTTGTTTCTAAATTGAATTGTCCAATAGTTTGTTTTGGTGCAGGAGTTTGTTTGTCTTCTTCATTTTTGCCTTCGGTTCTGCACTCTTCACAATGACTTTCGTAATCAAAAATACGGAAAGAAGGACGGTAAAATTCAATTTGTTTTTGGCAAGTTCGGCACGACATATTCTTTACAAATGTTCTATCTCCTCTAAAATCTAGGGTTGCACCTTTGCCTGAATGTTCTGCTTTAGAAATTTCTTTTAGAAAATCTTTAAGTAAAATATCTGTATCCAAATCTAAAGAAATAATTTCCTCATAACTTGCTTGATGCGCCCAACAATCTGGATTTTCTGGCATATCAAAAACATCAAACTCATTTGTTTTTCCTTGATAATAAATTTGTTTTCCAACAGCTACATCTTGTCCACAAAGGAATTTTACAGCTTCTTGAACCTGCAACGCACCGACCAAAGCAGAGGCAATCTGAACAGTAGGAATTTTTCCTTCACTAACGACCTGTTTTTTAAAATCATCACACGAATAACGCTCTCTAGCTGCCTGCCATTGATTTGGCGACAAACTACACTGATAACAAGGTGCGTGAGGAGGTTTATAAAAGTTAATACGCAAACCCAATTCATAAATTCCTGCATCAATCCAAGGTGTACCTGCCAAATAACATTGTTTATTTACAGCAATTCTAGTTTCGACGTTATCCAAACATCCCAAAACAATATCGACATGTCTATAAACCCCAGTTCCAAGTTCCCAAACGACATCGCCTTCAAAATAATTTACTTTAAAATCATCTGAAAGAGCCATTTCCTTTATTCTTTCGGCTGCCGTTTGCGCTTTTCGTTTGCCTTCATCGCCTTTTCTAAATAAAACAGTTCGGCTCAAATTAGACTTTGAAATATCATCAAAATCAGTAATTAAAATACGTCCAACTCCTAAAAGAGCTAAATTTTTGAGTGTTTCGTTGCCGATTGCACCAGCACCGACTACCAAAACAGTTGCATTTTTGAGTTTATCTTGTTGCCACCAGTCGATGCGTTCTTGACGATCAAAAAAACTATCTTCTGTTGATGATATATTAGTTACTTCAAATTTTGCCATAATTTTTTTACTATTTTCTGACACTTTGGAAAGTGTCAGCTATGTATTTCTTAGGATTTATAAAATAAATTCAGATTTCCGTTTTCAAGTTTTTTAGTAGAATAGCTTTTTGTATCATTTTTTTGAATTACATTTTCTATTCTTTGATTCTCATTTAGTCAAGTCGTTTTTGATTATCCAAAGTGCAACTCCTGTTGTGTCCGAATAATCTTTATATCTTATCAAGTCGCCAAAGTATTTTTTGTATTTATTTTCTCGGTTTTTAATAATTGCAAACTTATAATATTTGTTTTCGTGTCTACCTGACGACGAAATGTTCTCAAAAAAAATGGTATCGCCTTTTATACTGTATGTTCCTATTGTTTCTGTTACTCCAAAACATACGTTTCTCTCAGTAAATGTTTTGTCATCTATAAGCTTTAGGGTTGTCATACAATTTGCAGCTCCTTCACGTTGTGCTATAAAGACACTAGGTCTTTCAAATCTAGTAAAATTAATTAGTCCACTTGGATAGAAAAATGATAAACCAAGAATAATTGTCATAAATCCAATTAAAAACAGTCTTGCTCTATTTCTAAATTTTTCGAGAAATATGTATGAATAATCAGTAAAAATGTTAATACAAGAAAACAAAGTATTAAAAGTAAAAAAGCTACTAGAGAAAATATTCCAATTTTACCCTCCCAATAGTACCTTGTATTAACTAAAAGAAAGAAAATTGTTGTTGCTATAAATAGTCTTTTATGTTTTAATATTTGTTTTTTATTCATAGTTAATATTCAATATCTACTGATTAGTTAAAAGCAGACCTTTAACCTACAATGAAAATGTATTTTACTGGTAACTGTTTACTGATAACTGCTAACTGATTCTATACCGTTTTCACATAATACAAACTAAACAAATCAAAATCTTCGTGGCTTTCTAGTTGGTCAAAGTGATAACCAAAACTAAGATGTGCAGTACGCTGACCAAATTTTACATACGCATACCTATCCAAAAGCTGAAAAATCTTTCCGTCCTTATTAATTTGTCCGTACAAAATAACCTCTAATTTTTGGGCATCAATCGTTGCATCATCGCTTAC
>DAIUBX010000102.1:0-230 GCA_036846465.1 Bernardetia sp. | reverse complement strand
GCATTCTTAAACTCAAAACGATTCAAAAAAAGAAGATTTTGTTCATCTAAAACAGCTACAAAAAGTTGATTTCCTTCAATAAGTGCATGAACTTGATTGTCTTTATTTTCTTGTAATAAAAGTCCTTCCAAAAAAGCAGCCGTTTGATGCACATAAGTAATTCCTGTTTTTTGATGAGGATATTTTTCTTCTATCCAATCCGAAACCGTTTTTGGCATTGAAAAAAGACA
>DAIUBX010000101.1:0-8359 GCA_036846465.1 Bernardetia sp. | reverse complement strand
GTAAGCGTAGCTAAAATACAGCACAGTTCTTTATAGCTTGACGGCTATGGTGTCCTCACGAGCAATAACATAAAACTCTTAAGTTGACAGCAGTAAGCTTCAACGCTTGAACCAGTTAAATAATACACTTACTCTTTTTCCAAAACCAATACAATTTTATTAAAATCGGCTGCTGCATTGATTACTTTTCTATAATCTTCAAAATTCTCTAAAGGAAGATAAATTTCATAGTAATACTCAAAAACATCAACGGTTATGGTATTTCCCTCTTGTTTATAATCAGAAGTGAAACCACAATTTTTCTTATTATCCTTCTCAAAAGCAACATTCAATTTCAAATCCTCTATATTTTTAACTTGATAGCCTTCTGGAACTTCAAAAATTAATTTTCTTTTGTAAATTCGATTGTGTCCATTTTCTACGGCTAGTTTTCTTTCTTTTTCTTGATAGAGTTCAGATTGTGGTCCTATACATTTTCCGATTGTGAAAAGGTATTTGTTTCCTGCTTTTTCTACCCAAGATTTAGACTCAAAATTAGTTTTGATAGCAAACTCATTTTCTAAAAGGTCAGTGTTCATGGCTTCATTTTCTAGCTTAATATCTTTAAATTTGGCATCTGCTGAAAGTCCTCTCAAGATATTTTCTATCATTTCAGTACGCTTTTCTCCAGATAAATAAGGAATAATTGGCTGAATACCAACAGCAGAAAGTCCACCAAAACCATATTTTAAGTCAGCTTCTACGGCATCCATGTCCTCATTAAACTTCATTTTTAGATGAATATTGCTAAAATTTTGGTCACCCTCTAAAGGTTCTATTTTTCTGACTGTTCCCATTCCAAAAACTTGATCACCTACTTTCATTCTACGAATAAAAAGCCCATCAGTAGCCGTCCACGTATCAGGCACAATTCCATAACGATACAAAGGCACAGCAGGAGAAAGATATTTTTTTGTATTTGAAAAATAAATCAAAAATTCACGCATATTCCCCCAGTAATCAAAATCTGCGTCAAATCTAGTTTCACTTCTATCGCTTGTCAAGATAAGTTCATAATCTACTTCTGCCAATTCAAACATGGTTGTAAAAAGGCGAACTAATCCACGCTCATTAGCAATTTTTGTTTTTTCAATTTCTTCTATATTTGAAAAGTCAGCAGTAGGAGATTCTGTCCCTTGAATCTTCGTTTTTAAATAATTTTCTATTTTACGAATGCGAATTTCTTCTGTGTCTTTATCTTTTATTTCTACTTCTTTATAGATTTTTTTGAGTGCTTTTTCTTCTTTTTTATCTCTTGTCTGACAAAAAACACCATAAATCTGTCTTGCTGCATCAGACCAAGTATAAAAACGCTGACGAGAATTAGCAGCCAGATTATAGGCTAATTTATAATCAACTCTCATTTTATTTGGGTCTGCGTATGCAAAAGGTTCTTCATTCAGAGCTGCAATACTATCTATTTCTATGCGTTGGATTCGCTTTTCATTTTCAGTATCTTCAGTAAGTTCTGCATCAGCCAAACCATTGTAACTCTTCACTTCAAAATCTAAAAAAGAAGGACTGATAAGCTCAAAAGAAACATTTCTAGTAGGTGTTCCTGTCTGCATGTATTCTCTTCCCTCTTGATTTCCACCAAAAACAGGTTCTTTAGTAGTATAAAAATATTCAATTTCACTTCCTTTTTCAATTCCTTCAATGGCAAACATTTTATAGCCACGTCCAGACTCTTCGTCTTTTATTTCTTTCAAATTATCTTGGTCAGAAATAACAACTTTTCCATCTGGCGAAATAGAACGCACTTTCAACTTTTCTAAAGTTCCCTCTCCCAAAGGAATAAAAATCGCATTATAACGCTCAACAGCATCCGTACTTCCAAGCCAACGGATGACATGATGTGTCTTATAAAGAACTATATTTTCTTCCTCAGCTAAATAAAAATATTCTATCATATTTTTATCTAAAAAAACTACTGAAACTTCGTCTTTTAAATGTGAAGGAATTTCATTTCTTTTTCTATTTTCTTCCCAATCATAATCTGCGTATTGATGTTTATTATTATCTGCCAAAACAGGCGAAACAGGCGAAACAAACGAAAAAGAAGAAATTAGTAATAAAGCTACAAGAGCTACATTTAATTTAATTGAATTCATAAAAATAATAATGGCTTTTTAAATTTATATAGAATTGGTCTAAAACAAGAAAAGCATTCTTCCTGTTTTGAAAAATGCTTTTCATAAAAATAATAAACCTATAAGATTCTTAAAACCTTATAGGTTGTAAGGACTAAATATCAAAATATCTAAAGAACATATCCAAACGTTCTTTTTGAATATCTGCATCAGGATTTTCTTGAAACTTAGCAATAACACGATACTCAAAACGCTCCAAAGTTGCCAAAATGGGTGTAAGTTCGGTTTTGTCTAATTTTAAAGTAAGTTTGATAAGACTGGTATCATACGGATCTGTATCGACATAACTACTCAAAATTTTGGTGTTATTTTCTTCTATTAAACGACTGATATGCGACAAAGAATAATCTCTATAATTCATCGACATGACAATAATTGCTCCTGCACTTTGATTGGCAAATGTACGAGCAAAGGCTGCCAAAGTATCTCTGATCGTAATGACTCCTACAAAAAGATTCGTTGCATCTACGACAGCAATAATACGTAAGTTGTGGTCAGTTGCAAGACGCATCACATCGTAAAAATGCTGATCTTCACCTACAAAAACATCTTCATAAAGTGGCTCAATAGTGGCAATAGACGCATCTGGATTATTTATTTCATAAAGCATATCTTCTGTTATGATGCCTTTGTAAGCATTATTTTCGACGATAGGAAGCTGTGTAATTCTGAACGCATCCATCCAATTGAGTGCTTTTTTTACACTATCATTGCTTTTCAATGGAGGAATCATCTCATTGATAAGGTCAGCAGCGACCATCACAGAAGAAGTAGTATTATATGTATCGGTCATAGTGGTTGTTTTTGGATAAAGCAATAGATAGCAAAAAAGGTTTTTAATTTATCTTGAAAATACAAGTTTATAGAAAATAAAATACAACTATTCTGCTAGTATATAGAACAACAATTTGTATGCTAATTAATTTAGAAAAGCTATTGTTTTTAGTTAAATAGCTTTTCAGATTGTTTTTAGTTAAAAATGATGTTCAATTTTTATGTTTTGAATATGTCTCAAATCCACTCACTATTTTTATTTTAAATCATTTCAAGAAAAATAATTTTAAGTCAAATGAGCAGTCTTTTCTAATGGGTTCTTTTTCAAAAACTCGTCAACATACGCATTAAAGATGACTGGATGTTCCATCATAGGAGCATGTCCACATTTATCAATAAAACGAAGATCACTATTTCTCAAAAGTCTATTAAACTCGTGAGCCACTAAAGGTGGTGTAATTGTATCATTCAATCCCCAAACCAAAAGCGTAGGAATATTTATTTGTGGAATTTCTTTAGCCATATTATTGCGCTGTGCCGAACGAGCAATCGTAATCATTCGTAAGCACTTTGCATTATTGTTTGTTACTTCGAATACGTCATCTACTAACTCTTTCGTTGCAACTGTTGGGTCATGAAATGTATATTGGACTTTTTCTTTGATGTATTCATAGTTTCCACGCTTGGGAAAAGAACCTCCCATACCATTCTCAAAAAGTCCAGAACTACCTGTCAAGACCATTCTCTTAGAAATTTCTTTGTTACGAAGCATAAAAATAAGAGCCAAATGCCCTCCCAAAGAATTACCTACCAACGTAATATCTTTCAAGTCTTCCATCTGTACAAACCCTTCTACAAAATCGATAAGTCCTTCCAAATGTGCCTTTCTGAGAGAAATAGTATAGATAGGCATCATCGGGATCAAAACTCTATAGTTTTTGGAAAAATGAGCTACTACGCCCTCCCAATTGCTCATCTCACCAAAAAGCCCATGTAAAAGCAAAAGAACTTCGCCTTCGCCTTCATCTACATAATGGTATCCTCCTTTTTCTTTTATTGTCATGCCTTTAAAATTGAATCTTAAAATAAGTCTTAAAATGTTTTTAGCTATAGTTTAAACGACAAATTTACAAAAATTATACGTCCTATAAACTGCTACTTACAAACATAGCATAATTATAACCATTAGTCAAAGTGTTTTTTTAGTTTGTTGTTTAAAAATTAATAGTCTTGTTTCAATTTAATCAAAAACTGTTCTACTCAAAAAATAAATAAAACGTTTTATCTTATTTGACTCTTATTTTTCAATGACTATTTTCAGATCTTGCTTTTTTTTAAATTTTATCATTATATTTGGAATCTTTTGAAGTGAAAATTAGAATAATGATATATTAAAAAATGGTGGTGTTGTAAAAAGTATGATGGATGTATTTGTCGTTGGTGAGAAACCAACAACGGCTGTTTTTTTGCCATTGTTGGTCTCCCACCGACGATAACTTATCACTTTATAAAATTATTAATCGATATCATACTTTGTGTAACACCACCTAAAAAATAATTACGACCTATTAAAGCAGTATAGGTAATTACGAATATTATCAAATTTACCAATTTGAACTTCAAACTTTCTTCTATTTATTAAAAAATTAACTATTCAAATTATTCTGAATAATTGATTTATAAAATTCTATGAAATGAAAATTATATTAAATGTATTTATTGTTCTTAGTAGTATTGTTATTGTAGTTAATGCTCTAAATATTGATTTAGGCGAATTAACTAATTGGGAAATAAATCATTCTCCTGTACTAAATATGGTAGTTTCTATTTTAGCCTTATTTTCTTTTATAATTGCTAAACATAAAAGACAATCTATTACTGATACTACAAAAGGATAAATATCCTACTATTTTTTATTTATAAAAAAACCGTTTTACTCAAAAAATGAATAAAACGGTTTTTAAATTTTATAGATGACAATAATGTTTATTTAGCAAACTCATCTATGGTAGTAGATTCTGCCAAAATAATAACATGATTGTTGAGAACTTCAATTACGCCACCACTAATGTTGTAGAAAACTTCTTTTCCTTCTTGGGTGCGTATTCTTACTTTTCCTTCTTGCAAAGAACTAACAAGAGCAGCGTGATTGTCCAATATTTCGAAAGAGCCTTTCGCTTCCGAGCCAGGAACTAAAACACCTGTTGCTTGTCCTGAAAATACTTTATTGTCTGGAGTAATAATTTCCAAAAACATATATATACCAATTTAGAATTTAGAATTTAGAATTTAGAATTTGAAATTCAGCATTTTATTTAAAAATATCTAACTTCTAAATTCTAAATTCTGATTTTATTTAGGCGTTTGCTTCTTTAAGAAGTTTTTCACCTGCTTCGATTACTTGTTCGATAGTTCCTTTCAAAAGGAATGCTTTTTCAGGATATTGGTCAAGTTCTCCATCCATAATCATATTAAATCCACGAATTGTATCTTTAATATCAACAAGCTGTCCTGCAAGACCAGTAAACTGCTCTGCTACGTGGAACGGCTGAGATAAGAAACGCTGAACACGTCTTGCACGAGTAACGACTAATTTATCTTCTTCAGAAAGTTCTTCCATACCCAAAATCGCAATAATATCTTGAAGCTCATTGTAACGTTGAAGCATACTCTTAACACGTTGTGCTGTATCGTAATGCTCATCACCTACAATTTCTGCACTCAAAATACGTGAAGTAGAATCCAAAGGATCTACAGCAGGATAGATACCAAGCTCTGAAATTTTACGAGAAAGTACTGTTGTTGCGTCCAAGTGAGCAAAAGTTGTCGCTGGAGCAGGGTCAGTCAAGTCATCTGCAGGTACATAAACAGCTTGTACAGATGTAATTGAACCACGTTTTGTGGAAGTAATACGCTCTTGCATAACACCCATTTCACTTGAAAGTGTTGGCTGATAACCTACGGCAGAAGGCATACGACCTAAAAGAGCTGATACTTCAGATCCTGCTTGTGTAAAACGGAAAATATTATCAATAAAGAAAAGAATATCACGTCCTTTTCCTTGTCCATCACCATCACGGTAATATTCTGCAAGTGTAAGACCTGACAAAGCAACTCTAGCTCTTGCCCCAGGAGGCTCATTCATTTGACCAAAAACGAAAGTAGCTTTAGAGTCTTTCATTTTTTCTTGATCTACCAAAGATAAATCCCAGCCACCTTCTTCCATAGAATGCGAGAATTCTTTGCCGTAATCTACAATACCTGACTCTAACATCTCACGAAGAAGGTCATTTCCTTCACGAGTACGCTCACCTACACCTGCAAATACAGAAAGCCCAGAATATGCTTTTGCAATGTTGTTGATAAGCTCTTGAATAAGAACCGTTTTACCTACACCTGCACCACCAAAAAGACCAATTTTACCACCTTTTGAATACGGCTCTAAAAGGTCAATTACTTTGATACCTGTAAAAAGTACTTCTGTTGAAGTAGAAAGGTTTTCAAAAGCAGGAGGATCACGGTGAATAGGAAGTCTTTGTTCGCCTTTTGGTTGAGGAATACCATCAATAGCATCTCCAACTACGTTGAACAAACGTCCTTTAATATCGTCTCCAACAGGCATAGAAATTGGCTGACCTGTATTTGTAACAACCATTCCACGTCTAAGACCTTCAGTACCTTCCATAGAGATAGTACGTACACGATCTTGACCTAAATGTTGCTGACATTCTAGTACAACGAGTGTACCGTCTTCTTTTGTTACTTGAAGAGCGTCTAAGATATGAGGTAAAGTACCATCTACGAAACTCACGTCCACTACTGGACCAATTACTTGAACGATTTTGCCTGTTGTTGCCATATTTATTAATTACAAATTACGAAATAAATTATTCAGCGAAGCTAATTATGAATTACAAGTAATTATAATCGTAATTTATTCGTTATGATGATTGAATCAATTAAACGTTTTAGTTTTTTCTTGATAGCCCCTTCATTATAGAGAAGCGTATTTAATTTAACTGCAAAAGTAGTATTTATTATTCGTATCTCAAAAGATTTACGTAAAAAATAGTGATTTATGAACCATGAAAACTAAAAAGGTTCAAACATGATTTCTAGTTCTATTAAAAAATATTAGTTATTTAGCTATTTAGCTATTTTATCGACCTCAGTCATTTTTCAAGCTTACAAAAATCCAGTACAATCTTTTGATTTTACGAAAATAAACCTCTTTCAATTTATAAAAAATGGTATTTCAAGTAAAAAAACTATATTTTTTTACTCCAAAGCTTCTATGTAAAACCCAAAACACGCCTTTTTTAGTAATTTTTAGGTTATATAAAATAAATTTTGACTTAATTTGCATATCTGTTTACTTAACCGTATTCAACAAACATTCTTTCAATGAACTCACATTTACCCAACTATTCATCAAAATATAATTGTATCTTCTTATGATTTATTCCGTACTCAACCATTTCACAACAAAAAAACAACTACAAAAAAGTAGTATTTTTTTATTCACACTACTTTTATCAATTTTATTTTCTATTTCTGCTTTTGCTCAAGGACTTACAGGAAAATTAGAAACTATTAATCCTTCATCAAGTATAAACAATGGTATTGTTGTCGCAAAAGCAGAAGGTGGAACGCCTCCTTATCGTTATTATTGGTCAAATACAAATACACCTATTGCAGCAAATTCTTGTAAAGGAAATACAGAAGGTGCAATGGTTTCTGTAAAAATAGTCGATGCAACTAATCAAGAAGTAGAATTTAGTGCTGTTGTGGAAGCTGAGTCAGGTGGAGAAATTTTGAATGCTACTTTTACACCTCTAGTAAATGCAATGGCGACAGTTTTGTTTTTTGACCCCTTTGCAGCAGTTGGATTTTACAACCCTCAAATTAAAGTAAAAGAAGGAAAAATAAAAGCTCCTTTTATTATGGACAACTCACTTACTAAAATTACCATAAAAGAATGGCTCGTTCAAGACGGTGCAAAAGTGAAACAAAATGATTTGATTGCAACTGTAAACTCAAATAAAGGAGAAAGACCTGTTTATGCACAAGGCGATGGAACTCTTGAAATACAACTCAAAGAAGGAAGTATAGTACACGATATTACCCAAAATGATAACGCTTCTGATGTAGTTCGTATGAATGGGGGTGTTTTGGGAATGATAAAATATGATACAGAACAACCTCTTTTGAATCCAAATGCAACTCCACAAACCAAATCAATTCCTTTAGTGGTAATGTGGCTGGTTTTGGGTGCGATTTATTTTACTATCAAAATGAATTTTATTAATCTTAGAGGATTCAAACACGCACTAGAATTGATAGCAGGAAAATTTGATGACCCAGAACATGATAAAGGAGAAGTTTCTCATTTTCAA
>DAIUBX010000100.1:0-8425 GCA_036846465.1 Bernardetia sp. | reverse complement strand
AATAAATTTGAATACCAAAAATAATAGACAAAAAATTGTGTACGGTTTTAAATAACTTGGTCTGTACCAAAGGTCTGACCAAGTTAAAATAAGTATTTGAGTAATTAGAAAGGCTTATTTTGTTCAAGTGCTTAACTTATTAATCCACTTTCTTCTGTTCCAAATCGTTTCAAGGCATTTACATGAGCCATCAAAGCATCTGAAAGTTTTTCGTTTACCAAATAAGGCACATCAAATTCAGCAGCCGTTTGTTGCACAATCTTTGAAATTTCTGGATAATGAATATGACAAATTTTGGTAAATAAATGATGTTCTACTTGAAAATTAAGACCACCAATATACCAAGAAAGTAACTTGTTTTTTGGTGCAAAATCTACTGTTGTGTTCATTTGATGAATTGCCCAATCATTTGTAATTTCGTTATTTTCGTTAGGTAATGGATGTGTCGTTCCTTCAACGGTATGTGCCAACTGAAAAATAACTGTCAGGATTAAACCTGAAAAAAAGTGCATGATTAAAAAACCTGTTGCGACATGCAAAACTGGAATATCAAAAAACACAACTGGCATAACCAAGATTACAAAAATATATATTATTTTAGATAAAATTAATTTAATAAATGTAATCCGTTTTTGTTCTCCTTTTATTTCATAGCGTTTAAACTGAATAAAATCTTTAGCAAGTACCCAAAATAGGGTCTGCAATCCATAAAAAAAGAACGCATAAATATATTGATATTTATGAAACCACTTTACTTTTGTATGTGGAGAAAAACGCAAGACAAATTTATCTGCTATATCATCGTCTTGATGAACTACGTTAGTAAAAGTATGATGTAATAAATTGTGTTGTACTTTCCAATTTGCTACCGAGCCTCCCACTAATGTAAGTGTATTTCCAAGCAGTTTATTTATCCACTCAGAGCTAGAATATGCGCCATGATTAGCATCATGCATCACACTCATTCCTATTCCTGCAATGCCTAGTCCCATTATAGCCCACAAAACAGTAGAAATAATAAAAGAAGGATTATTAACTAGAATATAAATAAAAGGCAAAATATAGGCAGATAACAATATAATTGTTTTGATGACCATCCCTGTATTAGCATTTTTACTAATATTATTGGTCGTAAAATAATCATCTACTCTTTGTTTTAAGGTCGGAAAGAATAGATTTTTAGATTGAGGCTTAAACTTTACGTAATTTTTCATAGATTTTGGTTTGACAAGATTATTTATTTAATACTTGCACTAGGCAAATTTAGTCTTTTAGTTTTATAGTCTAAAGTTTTTTGTTTAAGTACTACTGGTTTTATACCGATGTTTTATTATTGGGGATATAAATTTAAAATTCAGTCCCTTTTATAATTCTTTGTTGTGGTATAGATTTTCTCCTTTGAACTCATTATTTTTCTAATTAGATTGCTAAGTAACTAGACAAAATTATTGTATCTATCTTTTATTTTAAATTGGTCTGTACCGTAGGTCTGACCAGTTTAAAATATGCCTTTCACGCATAAAAAAAGGCTTATTTTGTTCAAGTCAGACCTACGGTACAGACTTGAACAAAATACAAGTTGTATTGATAATTTTGTACGACTACTTATCTCTACTTACCTAGGACTTTCGCAAATGACTTTTTTAACAGAAGAATATTCTGTTTATGTCGGTCTGCCCTACGGGACTGACCTTATTTTCATACTTAGGTCAGCCCGATAGGGCAGTACCGAAGAAATAACAAAATAATCTTTGGTGAATGATTGATTTTGCGAAAGTCCTATTACCTTAACTTTCAAAAAAATGAAAAATTTCAAGCCTTTTTTTTTAATTTTATTTCTGTTTTTGAGCGCATGTCAATCCCTCAAAACAGACAGTTTATTGTATCAAACATCCATAGTAAATTCTATGTCACCTTCTCCAGAAAAGGTATATAGCAATTTGGTCTATATCACGCCTCAAAATGATAATTTGGTTCGAAAAAGAATCAATGATGAAGATTATATTTTGGTAGTAACTTGGAAGCAAAATATTTCCTATTATGAAAAATATTTAGATTCGGGATATTACAATACTGGAGATTATCCGATGTGGGTAACGACAGCACCCGAACTTTTGCAGAGAATGAAAAAAGAAAATCCTAAAGATGTAGATCTAAGACTCAAACAATTATTAGGATTGCCTCCAAGTGCTACATATAGTTATTTTGTGGAGTTTTGGGTAAAACCTCAAGATTTATTTCGTCCTTGTCCTGATAAAGAAATTACAGATACTAAATGTGATTTGTGTTTTTCCGAAAATGCAGATTCATCTTACATAGCTTGGGTAAATGAAAATAGAATTAGTCGTTATTATGAATGTAATTTGGATCAAAAATATCCTTGGACGCAATTAGGATATACATATGATTGGAATCCGAAAAATAAATCACACATTGGATTGAGCGAATTTGTAATAAATACTAATAAAAATATTGTTGTCAAGGCAATTTACTCCACCGAAGAGTATTTGAATAAAAATAATGAAAATACTGTAACTGATTAGCAAGTGATCTGTATGATGAATTACAGTATAAAGGCGAATAGCTATTTCTAACAAGAATTTACAAAAATAAGTATTTCATTGTATTTATCCTGCATTTCATCATACGAATCCTAACAATCACTCGCTAATCATTTACAATATTTTCATTCCATAAAAAAAGCAAGTCCATTTCTGAACTTGCTTTCTTAAATTTATAGAAAAATAAATTACTTAATTAAAATTAAGCTGCTGCATTTTCTTTTTTAATTAAATTCAATGCAGAACCTTCTTTGTACCACGCAATCTGACTTGCATTATAAGTATGGTTCAATTTGATAGAATCTTTAGAACCGTCTTTATGCGTAATTTCTAAAGTAAGTTGCTTATTTGGAGCAAACTCTTTCAAATCTGAGAAAGTGAATGTATCATCTTCTTGAATCAAATCATAATCTGCCTCGTTAGCAAATGTAAGACCTAACATACCTTGTTTTTTAAGGTTTGTTTCGTGAATACGTGCAAACGATTTTACAATTACAGCCACAACGCCCAAATGACGAGGTTCCATTGCAGCATGTTCTCTTGAAGAACCTTCGCCGTAATTATGGTCACCCACAACGATAGAAGGAACACCTGCAGCTTTATAGGCTCTTGCCGTAGCAGGAACAGCACCATACTCGCCTGTAAGTTGATTTTTAACGTTATCAGTTGCTTTGTTGTAAGCATTTACAGCACCGATAAGACAGTTATTAGAAATATTATCTAAATGTCCACGGAAACGTAACCAAGGACCAGCCATAGAAATGTGGTCAGTCGTACATTTTCCAAATGCTTTAATCAATAATTTAGCATCTTTGATTTCAGAACCAATTGGAGCAAAAGGATCTAATAATTGTAATCTATCTGATTTTGGATCAACAACAACACTTACTTTAGAACCATCTTCTACTGGAGCTTGGAAACCAGCATCTTCTACATCAAAACCTTTTGAAGGCAATTCATCTCCTGTCGGAGCATCAAACATTACGTCTTCGCCATGTTTGTTTTTCAATGTATCTTTTGTAGGGTCAAAATCCAAACGACCAGAAATAGCAATGGCTGCAACGATTTCTGGAGAAGTTACAAACGCATGTGTATTTGGGTTTCCGTCGGCACGTTTAGCAAAGTTTCTATTGAAAGAGTGAACAATAGAGTTTTTAGGTGCATTTTTAGGGTCAGAATATCTAGCCCATTGACCAATACAAGGACCACAAGCATTGGTGAAAATAGTTGCTCCTAATTCTTCAAAAATTCCTAACAAACCATCTCTAGCAGCCGTAAAACGAACTTGCTCAGAACCGGGATTGATTCCAAATTCTGCTTTTACTTCAATTCCTTTATCAACAGCCTGTTTTGCAATAGAGGCAGCTCTAGCTAAATCTTCATACGAAGAGTTGGTACACGAACCGATTAATCCCCATTCTACATCTAAAGGCCAACCGTTTGCTTCTGCTTTCTGTTTTATATCTGCTCCTGTCATAGAATCCAAATCAGGAGAGAAAGGACCATTGATGTGTGGTTTTAATTCGTCTAAGTTAATTTCAATTACTTGGTCAAAGTATTTTTCTGGATTTGCATATACTTCGTCATCTCCTGTCAAATAATCGGCTACTTCGTTGGCTGCATCTGCAACTGCATCACGTCCTGTTGCACGTAAATAGCGTTCCATTGATTCATCATAACCAAAAGTAGAAGTTGTTGCTCCAATTTCTGCGCCCATGTTACAGATAGTTCCTTTTCCTGTACACGACATAGATTTTGCGCCTTCTCCAAAATACTCAACGATAGCACCTGTTCCACCTTTTACAGTCAAAATACCAGCTACTTTCAAAATAACATCTTTTGGTGCAGACCAACCTGATAATTTACCAGTCAATTTTACACCGATTAATTTTGGAAATTTCAATTCCCAAGCCATTCCAGCCATTACATCAACAGCATCAGCACCACCAACACCGATAGCAACCATTCCTAGTCCACCAGCATTTACGGTGTGTGAATCTGTACCAATCATCATTCCCCCAGGGAAAGCATAGTTTTCTAAAACTACTTGGTGAATAATACCTGCACCTGGTTTCCAAAATCCAATACCATATTTATTAGAAACAGAAGATAGAAAATCGAATACTTCTGAACTTGTTTTGTTTGCGAAAGCTAAATCTTTTGCAGCTCCTTCTTTTGCTTGAATCAAGTGGTCACAGTGAACTGTTGTAGGTACGGCTACTTTACTTTTACCTGCTTGCATAAATTGTAATAATGCCATTTGTGCTGTTGCATCTTGACAAGCAATTCTGTCTGGTGCAAAATCCACATAATCTTCTCCTCGTTTGAAAGCTGTTGTTGCTTCTCCGTCCCAAAGATGATTGTATAAAATTTTCTCTGATAAAGTTAAGGGTCTGCCTACTACTTCTCTCGCTTTATCTACACGACTTTTAAGTTGCGCATAGACTTTTTTCATCATATCTAAATCGTAAAGAGCCATTTGTTTTTTTATTAAATTAAAAGTAAAAGAATTTCAAAAAGGTGTGTATGTATTAGACTAACTCTTATCTCAAAAAATAGTTAGAAATAGTCTGAGATACAGAAAGAATAGTATAAAAATTGGTTTGTGAATGCGTGTTTTTTTCTTTAAATGAAAAGAATTTGAAATCTTTACATTTAAACTAGAAAATTACGCACAACTAAGCAAATTATCAATTTATGGATATTAATTAGAATGATTCTAAAAAGGGAACTAGAATTGATAAAACCATTCTCAAAAGTAACTCCAACCATTTGTAATGCTATTAAAAACTAGGTCAATCATCTTCATCTGAAAATAGCAAAATAAACTAGCCTTATTTTACCTTGATTATTTTATCAATCAAATCATTTGAAAGTAAATTTAACGGATATACTTTTTCATTTTCTTGAAAAAAAGAAGTTTTTTCATACAAATCTGCTGCTACAAAAATATAGTTACCTTCCTTATGTGTAATGTATCTAATTTTATCCTCGTTTAAGTCAATTCCTAAAGTAATCAAAAACATTGCGTCGACTTCTAATTTATCTACATCTTCATGATTTTGTTTGTAAGGCTCTCTTAAAGTTCTTTTTGCACTTACACCTATCTTTTTTCCATTACGCATTAAGATAAAATCGTACTCTACTGCTTCCAAGTTGGCATCAAAAGATTGATTCTTGTATATGATATTGTTATTTTTCAAGACCTCTTCTAACCTACTTTCATAACTACTACCTGAACTTGAACGAATAGATTGACTAGCACTTTCAGCATAAATAATCTGTAGAATTGCATCAGCATCTAAATTTTGTATTTTATCTAAATCTTCTATTAGAGGTTCGTAAAGGATATTTTTTCTTATGTTTATTTCTTCAAATAATGCCTTTATTAATAATGCTCCTGTTACTCTAATCGAATACGGTAAATGCAGCATATTATAATCATACTGAAAGTCCATTATATGTATGTTTTCCGTAAGTTGAAAACTCTCTGCAACTAACTTACTTTGCTGTAAAATAACTTTTTTAAATCTATCCAAATTGAGAGCTATTTTAAATATGACAAGATTTTCCTCTCTAAAGATGTTATTATCAATGAGTTGTTTTATCTTTTCTTTAGTTCTACTATTGTTAGTTAAATCATCAATTCCTTGGTAGAGAATATTTACTTTATCATCAAAATTTTCTTTTGAAAGTATCAATAATTTGAGTTTTTCTACAAGTCCTAGAGTTTGTCCTTCTGTAAGTTTCGTTTGTATTACATCCTTCAATGTTTTGTATAGCTCCAAATTAATAGTTAATCGGTAACTGTTGATTTTCACGAAATTGATGTTTTCTATATTCATTAGGTATTAAATTTAAACTATATAGCATTTCTTTTGCAACTGCTCTAATAACTGGAACAGCTACAGAATTACCAAATTGCTTATAGGCTTGTGTATCACTGACAGGAATAATAAAATTTTCAGGGAAACCTTGTAATCTACTAGCTTCTCTTGGAGTAAGTTTTCTTGGGTTTTTATTTTCTTGTGCTATCAAAACTTCTGAACCATCTTTATAATATCTAGCAGAGATAGTACTTGTATATTCAGATTCTTCTGTAAACAAGGAATAACCAAATCCCCAACCTTTTTCACGATTTCTTTGTTTTCTAGCTTGGTGACTTTCCCACAATTTGTCTGATATTGTATATCTGTCATCAACTTGTTCATCCAAAATATCGCCTAATTTAACTGAAATATTCAAATCTAAGGGAAAATTAAATTCTACACTATCTAAAAAACCTACAATATATATACGCTCTCTATTTTGGGGAACACCAAATTTTTTAGCATTCAAGACTTTAAAATGCACATTATATCCTAATTCATATAATGTTTCTTTTATTGTTTTGAAGGTTTGTTTTTTGTTATGATTAATCAAGCCTTTTACATTTTCTAACAGAAAAGCCTTAGGTCTATGATATTTTATAATTCTAGCAATATCAAAAAATAGTGTACCTCTTGTATCTTCAAATCCTAATCGTTTTCCAGCAATAGAAAAAGCTTGGCAAGGAAAACCTGCTAATAATATGTCAAAATTAGGAATATCTTCTTCATGTATCTTAGTAATATCTCCTTGAGGTTTATCGTTAAAATTAGTTTCGTAAGTAATTTGAGCATATTTATCTAACTCAGAAGTAAAAACACACTCTCCTCCTAATTCTTGAAAAGGAATTCTAATTCCTCCAACTCCTGCAAATAAATCTATAAATTTGAACATATACTTAGATAATATTATTAACGAACTATTGACATACAAAAATAAGAAAAAGTTTGTTTACTAACTAATTTATCAAATAGTTATAAATATTAGCATCTATTGGAATAAAAAATAAAATACTGAGCTTCAAAAAAAAACAGCCTAATAAAAAAAATTAAGCTGCTTTTGTATAAAAAATAACTTAAAAAATTAAGCTAAATCAAATCTATCCAAATTCATCACTTTATCCCACGCTGCGATAAAATCGTGAACGAATTTTTCTTTTGAATCATCAGAAGCATACAATTCTGCCAAAGCACGAAGTTCTGAATTTGAGCCAAAGATTAAATCTACACGAGTTCCTGTCCATTTTACTTTTCCTGTTCTTCTATCACGTCCTTCAAAAGTTCTTTGGTCGTCTGAAGTAGATTTCCAAGTGGTTGTAAAGTCGATTAGATTTACAAAAAAGTCGTTGGTAAGCGTTTCTGGATTTTCTGTAAAAATACCATGTCTTGAACCATCAAAATTAGTATCCAAAACACGCATTCCACCAATCAAAACAGTCAGTTGAGGAGGTGTAAGTGTAAGCAAATGAGCTTTGTCAATCAACATTTCCTCTTCAGAAACACGGTATCTTCCTTTTGAGTAATTACGGAAACCGTCTGCTTCTGGCTCTAAAAATTTGAATGAATCTGTATCTGTTTGTTCTGCTGTGGCATCAGTTCTTCCTGCCGTAAACGGAACTTTTACGTCATGACCTGCATTTTTTGCAGCTTTTTCAATGGCAGCACAACCACCCAAAACAATCAAATCAGCAATAGAAACTTTTTTAGAAGTTTGAGTTTTATTAAATTCTGCCTTAATTCCTTCCAAAACGTTCAATACTTTTGCAAGTTGTGTTGGATTATTTACTTCCCAATCTTTTTGAGGAGCTAAACGCAAACGACCACCATTTGCACCACCACGCTTATCCGAACCACGGAACGTAGAAGCCGAAGCCCAAGCCGTAGCCACTAAATCAGAAATTGATAAATTTGAAGCAAGAATTTTTGATTTTAAAGACTCAATATCGTTTGAATCAATCAAATCATAATCACGAGCAGGAATTGGGTCTTGCCAAATAA
>DAIUBX010000099.1:0-8450 GCA_036846465.1 Bernardetia sp. | reverse complement strand
TTCGAAGAAGAATTAACTCTACCATTGCTCGTGTCCTCACGAGCAATACTTAAAACTCTTAAACTGACAGCATTGAGAGTGACGCTAAATACATTTAGGTTTGTAGTGGGAAACGACGAACAGATTGATAAGAGATTTACTTTGAAAGTGTCGTGTTCAAACAAAAAACACCTCATTCTATCCAAAAAAATGAATAAAACAAAGTGTTTTTTATAATTATAACAGCTTGGAAGCTGTTTACTACAATTTTACTTTTTATTCTTCAATAAAACAGCTTCCATTACTTTTTCATCGGTACTGAACTCATATTTTTTACGGAGTTCTGTAATCCATTCTTTTTCTAAGAATTGTTGATAATCCGAAATTACTACACCACGAGTTTCTTCTAGTTTTTTCACTCTTGCTGGTTCAATTTCCTCAACAATTACATAATACATTCTGCCATTTTCTTCAACTGTATAATCTCCTTTTTTGAAATCTACTTTTGCAAGAACTGGTTGTGTATCTTTTTCAAAAAGCCCTTCTGTTATCTCTAAACGAAGAGCATTTTCTTTATTAAAGCGTTTTTCCAAAACCTTATAATCTGTCGTAAAGATTTTGATTTGAATAATTGCCTTTGCTACTTTTGCATTCCCCATTTTTTGAGCAACAAAACGAACATTCTCAACACCTTCTTTTTTGAAAAATGCACGTATAGCATCAATTCTATAATTCATCATTTCGTTTGTTTCTCCAATTCCTTTAGCAGCTTCTAAAGTAAAGACATACGAAGGATTTGTTTTGGCTGCAAGTGCAAAAGGAGCTAGTTTTTTAGTTTGTTCATCTGAGAGTTTTACGTTTCTTCTATCAAACTCTAGCTTTAAAGGCTGAAAATTATCTACTGCATAATAACCTAGTTTCAAACTGTCTTTCAACATAGAAAGCGTTTTTTGGTCGGCTGCATTATAAACAGTAACTTTTGCACGATCTTGCCAACGGTAATTTTCTTTATTTTGCTCATAAAAACCCATCAAACCTTCTTGGTCGGCAAGTGCTTTTGCCCACACTTTTTGTTCCATTATCTTGAAAAGCAAAATTCCATCATAATATTCTTGCAACAAGAAACGATATTCAGGGTATTTATTTGATAACAATGTTTTTTCATTATCAATGATTTTTTGAGCTACAAAATTTTGATATTCTTCTCTCAAAAATGGCAATGCTTTTTCAGGAGCAGGAAGTTTATTAGTTTCTTCCAAATAAGAAGCAAAATTGTCTAATGTATAGTTTTTTGTTCCTACCATAAATAAATTTTTATCCTTTGCTAATTTTGGATTTTGTGTTTCGAAACGACTTACTGTCCACATATTTGCCTTTTGAATCATCGAATCGGCTGCCATTTGTGTCAGAATATTATCAGCTTTTTTGTTTTGAGAAAAACCATTTTCAATTTTTAATTTATCAATCAAAACAGCTTGTTGAATTTCAGCACGAGAATCTTTTGCTATTTTTTGTTGAAGAATAGGCTGCAAATCAGCAAAAGGCTCAATCGCATCTTTTTCTATTAATCTAACAATATGCCATCCAAAAGCAGTTTTGAAAGGCGCAGTAATTTCTCCTTTTTGGGTAGTAGAAAGTTTTTCTTCAAAAGGTGGTACAAGTGTTCCCGAAGTAAACTCTGGATTTCCGTTATTGGTAAGCTGCCCACCACGTTCCCTTGAGCGATAATCTTCTGAAAACTGTTTTGCTAGGTTTTCGAATAATGTTTTTTGTTTTGCTTCATCATTTTCTTTTTCTAATTGAGAATAGATTTCTTGAATTTTTCGGTAGGCTTTTAGTGTATCTTCTGCAATCATTCCATCAGACGAACGAATCATAATATGAGCCACTTGAACTTTTCCTAAAGAAGGTTTTTTGTCTGTTACTTTCAAAATATGATACCCAAAACGAGTACGAACAATCTCTGAAATCTTGCCTTTTTCTGTTGCATAAGCTGCCGTTTCGAAAGGATAAACCATTTGTAGAGAAGAAAAATAATACAAATCTCCTCCATTTATTTTTCCTGATGGGTCATCAGAATACGTTTTAGCTAATTGAGCAAAATTTTCTCCTGCCATAGCTTGTTTTCTAATGTCTTGAATTTTTTTGTAAGCTGCGAGTGTGTCTTCTGGATTGGCATATTGCTCTACCATTATCAAAATATGAGAAGCACGAACGGATTCATTTAGACGAGAGTAGGCTTCTTTTACCAGTTTTTCACTTACATTTTTTGGTGTAAGATACGGCTCGGCGAGTTGATTTTTATAGATTTCAAATTCTTTTTGGAAAGCCTGAGAAGTGTCCATTCCCAAATCTTTCGCTTCTTCTACTTTGAGTTTGAAATTGATATATAAATCTAAGTATTCTTGAATTTTTTCTCTATTCCAAAGACTATCTTCCTCTGTGGAATTATTTTTTTGGTAAAGATATTCAAATTCATCAGCCGAAACGGTTTGGTCATCTATTTTGAGAAGTGTTGGCGATTTTTGATAATTAACTTTTGTAGAAACTGTTTTTGGCGAACAAGCAATAAAAAATAGCAAGGCAAAAACAGAGAATATAGAAAAAAACTTATTCATTTCTTTTAATTTTGTGTGAAAATTTAACGACACAAAAGTACAAATCTTTTTGCATTGTTTGAATTGAATCACAAAAATTATATCTGAATAAGTCTTATGTTAGTTCTCATTCATCAAAAAACAAATTAAAATTGATAAATTTATTTTTTACTCTAAGTAAAATTCCTAAAAAATAACTATATTTATGAGTTAGTACTTTTACATTAATCAAAGTATCTTGCTTCTAAACTTTTATATGAATTGAATAATATCTCAAATACAAAAGGTTATATTCTAGGAGGTTTTTTATTTGGACTTCTTTTTCCTTTTTTTTCTTGGATTCTGGATGGATTATTTTTCAATGGAATGATTTTAGGATTCGATATGGTAGTTCGTCTTCATATCAATAATCCGATACATTTTGTAATAGACTCTGCGCCTTTTGTCTTGGCGAGTGCTTTTGGTACGATTGGTTTTTATATTGATAGATTGAAAGAAAATAATTTGTTGCATCATAGCAATATTGATAAATACAACAAGGACAGCAAGTCAATTATTAGACGAATGCGTATTGCGAATACGGTTTTGCCCATAATAATTTCTTCTATGTTGATTACAAGTTTTTTATTGTTACAAAATTTTTCAAGCAAAGAACAAGATGGTATTAATTTGATTAAAACTGGAAATAATCAGCGCATAATCAGTCAAGAAATACTCTATCATGCTAGTAAAATTCCTGCTACAGAAACAGATAAAAAAACAAAACACCTTAACTCTCTACGCCTTGCTATAAAAAATTTGAAAGAGGGACACCAAAATCTTACCCAACAATCTAAAGTGGTAGGATTAAGCAGACAAAATCAAAATTTTCTCATCATTCAAAACTTATTTGATTCTTTGGGAAAAAGTTATCAAAATCTAGTTACAGGAGGCAACAAACTTTTAACTCCTTCTAAAGATGCAGATTCTTTAAGTCTTAAAAATCACACAGCAAAAACAATAAATCAATTAGAAAAAAATCAAGAGGAGTTCTCTGCTCTTGTGCAATCTATCATCGTTATCTATGAAAAAGAAGCAAAGAGTAAGGTTACAAAGCTAAAAACGATACAGTTTATTATTGTTGTGGTGATTATATTATTTATAATTAGTTTGACCGTTTTTGCTCTCAAACCAACAGTAGATAGAGTAAAACAAGCCTTCTTTGATGTAGAGGAAGCGAATGCTAAATTTTTAGAGAAAAATGAAATATTACAAGCCTCAGAAGAAGAACTTCGTATCAATACAGAACAATTACGTTCTATTAATGACGATCTAGTAGCTACTCAAAAAGAAATTCAACAAAAACAAAACTTACTTTCTCAAGCTGAACGAATGGCAAAAATGGGTAGTTTTATTTGGAACTTACAAACAAAAGCTGTTCAGCATTCAGATAATTTGCCTTACATATATAGATTGGAGGAAGGAGAAATAGTTACTCCACGTGTTTTTCAAGATATTTTGCATCCTGATGATTTCACACAAAACCAAAAAGAACTTTTTGAGGCAACATCTATGCAAAAAAAAGAGTTTTTGACAGAATATAGAGCAAGACCTCCTTATCTTGCTGATATGGTAGAATGGAAATACTATCGTGCATTTTCGATACTTGAATACGATGAAAAAGGAAATGCCTATCAAATTATTGGTACAGCACAAGATATTACTGAGGAGGTAAAACAAAAACAACGAATCAACTCTCTTTTTGAAAATGCAGAAAAAAATAAAGAGCGTTTGGAAGAAGCGCAACAACTAGCCAAAATAGCAAGTTATGATATAGATACACTATCAAAAAATATAAATTGGTCGGATAGTTTTACGACTATTTTTCATATAGAAAAACAAGAAATTCCTAGTTCTCTAACTAATTTTAGAAAATGGATAGAGCCTGAAGACTTAACAAGAGTAAATCAAAAATGGTCAGAGGCTTTAGAATCAACCAATAAATTTAATGAAACATATAGAATAAATACTCCAACTAGAGGATTACTCTATATAAAAGAAAAAGGATATCCTTCTTTTGATAAAGATGGAAATCTGATAGGACAACGTGGAACACTACAAGATGTTACCAAATCTGAAATAGCTAGAATTAATATCGAACAGAAATCAAAGCAAATTAAGCATCGAAATGATAACTTTGTATCAAGTGTAAATTATGCCCAACGTATTCAATCTGCTTTATTAGGTGGAACGACTGAAATACAAAATATTTTCCCAAACTCTTTCATTTTCTTTGTTCCGAAAGATATTGTTTCTGGGGATTTTTATTGGTATGCCGAAATAGATAATCGTAAAATTGTTGTCGTAGCTGACTGTACAGGACATGGTGTTCCGGGGGCTTTTATGTCTTTATTAGGAACAATGCTTTTAAATGAAATTATTGAGCATCGAAAAATAACTACACCAAGTCATATTTTAGAGGAATTACAACGAAAAATCACAGATATTTTAAAACAAAAAACAACCAAAAATAAAGATGGAATGGATATTTCTATCGCTGTTGTAGATGAAGATATAAAGGTTTTAGAGTATGCTGGTGCAAGAAATCCTCTTGTTTATATACATAAAAAACGACAACGAGGAGAACAAAATGCAAATATGACTGTAATAAAAGGAGATGCACTATCAATAGGAGGAAGAAATAAAAAAGTAGAAGCAAATAAATATACCAATCACGTCATTAACTTAGATGAGGTAGAAGCATTTTATTTGTATTCTGATGGATATCAAGACCAATTTGGAGGAAAAGAAAGGAGAAAGTTTATGTCAAAACGTTTCCGAAATCTTTTATACAAAACCTATTCAGAAGAATCTATGTCACATCAACGAAGAGCCTTAAAGACAAATTTGAGAGAGTGGATGGGAAGAGGTCAAAAACAAATTGACGACATTTGTGTAATCGGAATTACAGTATAAAATCCATAAAAAAACGAATTTCAAGCAAATGAAATTCGTTTTTTTATAATGTATTATTTCAAAGAAAATTATTTCTTAAAACTCAAAACAGTATCTTCAATAATCTGACAACATTCTAATAATTGTTCTTCTGTCATTACGAGTGGTGGCGCAAAACGAATTATATTTCCGTGTGTAGGTTTGGCAAGAAGTCCATTTTCTTTCAAGGCAACACACAAATCCCAAGCTGTTGAGCTATCAGGCGTATCATTAATTACAACGGCATTTAAAAGACCTTTTCCACGAACAAGTTTTACTAAAGCAGATTTTTGAACTAACTCTTCCATTTTTTGACGGAAAATTTTACCTAACTCTTCAGACCTTTCAGAAAGATTTTCATCTCTTACTACTTCCAAAGCTGCCATTGCAACGGCACACGCTAAAGGATTTCCACCAAAAGTAGAGCCATGTTCGCCCGGTTTGATGGTAAGCATAATTTCATGACTTGTCAAGACTGCCGAAACAGGAAAAACTCCACCTGAAAGAGCTTTACCCAAAATCAAAATATCAGGCTGAAAACCTTCGTGGTCACAACAAACTAATTTTCCTGTACGTGCAATTCCTGTCTGAACTTCATCAGCAATAAAAAGAACGTTTTTAGATTTGCATAATTCATACGCCTTTTTCAAATAACCAGCATCAGGAACAACTACACCAGCTTCTCCTTGAATTGGCTCAACCATAAAACCAGCTACATTTGGGTCTTCTAAGGCTTTTTCTAAAGCAGCCAAATCATTGTATTTTACAATTTCAAAACCGGGTAAATAAGGACCATAATCTTTATAAGCACTTGGGTCTGTCGAAGAAGAAACGGCTGCCAATGTTCTTCCCCAAAAATTATTCTCAGCAAAAAGTATTTTTGCTTTATTTTCTTCTATTCCTTTTACTTTATACGCCCATTTACGACACAATTTAATTGCCGTTTCTCCTCCCTCTACGCCTGTATTCATGGGCAAAACTCTATCATAACCGAAAAATTCACACATAAATTTTTCGTAATTTCCCAATACATTATTGTGAAAAGCACGAGAGGTAAGTGTCAATTTTTGTGCTTGTGTAGTAAGTGCTTTTATGATGTGTGGGTGGCAATGTCCTTGATTAACAGCACTATACGCAGAAAGAAAATCAAAATATTTTTTTCCGTCGGTATCCCAAACATAAACGCCTTCGCCTTTTTCCAAAACTACTGGAAGTGGGTGATAATTATTCGCCCCATACTTTTCTTCTAAGTCAATATATTTTTGCTGACCTGCTGATACGTTGTGTGTTTCTGTAAGCATAATTGTAATATATTATTTAAATTTTGATGTGTGCTTAGTTGATTAAACCTAAAATTACTCAAATCTTTTCAGATACGAAATTTGAATCAATGAAACTATTTGAACTTTCGTTTTTTAGTCAAAACTTTGTCAGTAGTTTGCCTAAGCAAACTCTGACAATAGTTGAAAGTAACAAACTTGTAATGATAAACTTTGTCAAAGAAGCTATTTAACCTTTTTATTAAATCAAGCCTATAAAAAGATGGATGTGTGTTCGTTTCCCTAGAAACGAACTTTTACGCTTCCTCAGAAGCGTGATTTTTGCCTGAATCACGCTTCTGAGGAAGCGTTTTGGTTCAGTTCTGAGGAACTGAACGCACAATTTAAAAGTTTAAACAGCTTCAAAGTTTATAAACAGCTTCAATTCTATCTTTCGAAAAAATCATAAACTTCAAAATGATTTCTCTTTATCCAACCTTTTTGCATATTATTTGCGTAAGAATGATAAATACACTTTTTTTATAGACGAATACCATTTTTTATTCGTTGAAATAGCAAGAAGACACGATAAGATTCTAAAAAAACCAGAAAAATAATTATCCAAACCAGCTACAATACTAAACTTTTACTCTTATGCCTACTTTCCTTTTTCCCAAAATCACTGTTTTATTTACATTTTTAGTGGTTTTGTTTTGTCAAAATACTGTCTTTGCACAGTACGATACCCATTATCTCAAGAGTGGAAATCAAGCATTAGAACAAAAAAATTATGTTCAAGCAGAAACCGATTATACCACTTCCTTGAAACACAATAGCCGAAATATGGAGGCATATCTTCAAAGAGGAATAACACGATGGCATTTGGGAAAATATAAAGATGCTATTTCGGATTTGGATAAAACAATTTTATTTAATTATAAACTTGCCGAAGCAAATCTATGGAAAGGAAAAAGTTATTATTCAATGGATTCATATAAAGAAGCCATTAAATATTTTGATGAAGCCTTAAAGTTAAATACAGAAAAAGATACTCAAATCAATTCAGAGATTTATGAGTATAAAGGTTATGCGTATCAAAAACTAAATAATTCAGATAAAACAGTTGAGAATTTTAGATTGGCTTTGGGAGAAGGAACTGGCAAAGCAGCAGAAATAAATTATCAACTAGCTACAATTAATTATTTGAATAAAAATTATGAAGAAAGTCTAAAAAATCTACAAACAGCAAGACAACTAGGACACCCAAACCGAGTAGAAATTGCAAAAAAAATAATAACTTTAGACAAACTTATTGCAGAGCAAAAAAAGGCAAATGAACAAAAAGATGTAAAATTTCATTTTCAAAATCCTTCTTCACTAACTGCCAACGTTTCAAATTCATTTTTTGATTTAGAGGTTTGTTTAGAATCTGAATTGATGGTAAATGAAGTAAAAGTTTTTGTAAATAATAAAGAACAAGACCCAATTAGAGGACTTACAGTAACGCCAAGTACAAAATGTGCAATCACAGTAAAACGAAAAATTCCATTACAAAATGGAACAAATGAAATTCGTTTGGAAGCAACAACGGCACAAGGAACATTTATTTCAGATAAAGCAAACGTTACTTTTACAACACCTA
>DAIUBX010000098.1:5180-8468 GCA_036846465.1 Bernardetia sp. | reverse complement strand
ATGAAAGTTTTTTAATGAGAAAAATTCGTAATTCGTAATTCGTAATTCGTAATTCGTAATTCGTAATTCTAACAAAAATGTTATCTTATTTCAAAAAACAATTTCAGAGCTTTGGATATGCTTTTTCTGGTTTAGGAGTAATGCTTAGTGATTATAATATTTATATTCATATTCCTGCTGCCATTTTTGCAACAACACTTAGCTTTGTATTTCAAATATCTTCTTTAGAATGGGTTTCTATTTTATCAGCTATTGCTTTTGTTTGGATAACTGAAATTTTGAATACTGCTTTAGAAAAGTTAGTAGATTTAGTAAGTCCAGAAAAAAACAAACTTGCAGGACAGATAAAAGACTTGTCTGCTAGTGCTGTTTTGATAGCTACTTTTTATGCTGTTTTGGTGGGAATAATTGTTTTTGGAGAACGAATACTAGAATTTCTACATGGTAAGATTGGTTAAGGATTTAGAATACAGATAACTGCAAGTCGGCGAAGCCAAATGCAAAAGCTCATTTACTTACATTTTGCAAATAAATGAGCTTTTATTTTATCTAAAAAACAAATTCGTAATTTGAACTATTTATTTCACTGGAATAGAAGGTGTAGTCGGATAAAGCCCTCTGAAACGAGCCATAAATTCATCTATATCAGCTTGTTCTGCTAACTCAAATTTATCTTTCGATTTTGGATCGGTGATTATAGTATTATATTCTTCACTAGAAGATAGCGTTTTGAGAGTACGTCCGTCAAATTGGAAATAATACCATTTATCTGGGTCAAGCTCAAAGTAAAGTGTAAATTCGTCTCTACTTCCTGTTTGAGGAATTTCAAGATAGCCTGTTGTTTTGACATCAATTTCTTCTTTCAAAATAGCAGCCAAACCAATATCTCCTACACTATAAAACGTTTTTTCATCAGGCGACCAGTTCATCATTACATCTGAAAGAACAATCGTTTTGCTAACTACATCTGCAATTCCATAATCATTTGGAGCAAATCGCTTTTGGAAGTTTTGAGCTTCTTTAGCTCCAGCTTGTCCTGCAATTTTGAGGAGTGTATTTTTTGATTTATTTACAGTAGGTGCTAGTTTTAATCGCTCTCGGTTTTCTTCTACAAACGCATTCAAATCATTCTTCATAAATGAAAGTGCATCTCCTTTTGACTCTAAATTGATACTAACCATAGCATCAATAGTATATTGTTTGTTTTGGAAATTTGCTTTGCCTACTCCAGACACATCTACTTGCGCTCTTTGATTGCTTTTAAACATCATGAATTTACCATCAAATTCGGCTGTTCCTAGTGTTTTACTGACTTTAAAAGAGTTACCATCTGCAATTTCAGAAGTATTTGATCTTTCTTCTGAAATAATCAAGATTGATTTTTCTTCAGGTTTTACTTTTACTTGTCCTTCTCCTAATAATATAGGATCTGCTTTGGGAATATCTTCCTGCATAATAGGCACAAATAATCCGTCTTCACTCAAATAAATTCCTGTGAATGCTGGTTGTCCTCCAATTTTTTGGTCTTTAATCAATTCTGATGAACCTGCTGCTGCAATTTTCTTTGCTTGTTTAGAATTCTTATCTACATAGGCAGCACTCACTAAAGGAAACCAACCCGTTTGAGGAATGCCATCAATGACAAGCCTCGCCTGTCCATTAAATTCTAATTGAGAAAGCCATGCCTTTAGAGTTACTTCTCCTCTAAACTGCTTACCTTCGGAATAAATAAAATCTGTATCATCAATAACATCATCATTTTCGGTAATACTTGTTACTGAAACCGTTCCTTCTGTACCAATAAGTTTATCAGCAAGTGATGTTTTGCGTAAGCTATCAGGTAAGTCCTCCTCTGTAATTACCTGTTTGCCATAATTATTCAATCGTAAATATTGAATTTTATCTGTTCCGTTATCATAATTTAGAACGGCTTCGCCTTGATACTCATTTCTAGAAATAATATCTATTCCACCCTCTGTAAGTTTGTGGTATTTATTGAGATGATTAATTACTAATTCGGCATCTTCTAACTTATCCATTTGGGCATTTTTACGGATAGTAACATTTCCTTCTCTTGGATAAATTTCGGTATCTACCACCAAAATATAAGGGACTCCACCAACTGTTAAGTTTCCACTAGGAATATGATAATTGGCAAAAGTAGCTCTAAAATTCAAGCTATCTTGCTCTGGAGCAGTCGAAACGAAATACTGTTTGCTTATATCTCCAGTTTCATCCAAACGAAACGCTACTGTTTGAGCATCTGCGTTCCAGTATCCTGTTGCTAATGAAGTTTTGTATTTCAAACTTGGAAAGTCAAAAACTTGCTCACCCAAAACTTCAGAAGTAATGGTAGCAGTACGAGGAGAGGCCAAAATATCATATTCAAATTTTACATTATTTGCAGCAACAGCAGGAGGCAAAGTACCACCTATTGATTTGATTTGAAAGTCTGATTCACGCCCAAATACACGAGTAGTTTCAAAGGCAAACAATTTGGATTCGATGATAGCATCTTGTGTTTCTAGTTTTCCGTATCCTTTCAATCCTATCGGAGTAAGGGCTAATGTTCCTGTATAATTTGCTTCTTTTAATGTTCCCCCCTCTCCTTTGTACATTCTGAAAGGAGTATCTGTTGTGGTAAGCATCATGCTGTCTTGTTTAGGTAGCCATTTCATCTGATAGTTTTCAAGTTCTACCTGTGGAAACATTGCCTCACCGATTGTGACAGCATTAATTTTACCTGTTGAAGAAGCTAATTTTGCAGCAAACTGACTTTTAACAGTAACTGAATCAGCAAAGAAAATAAAGTCATTTGAATTGAGTTCGGCAGCTAAATAAGTCATTTTGGCTGGTTCGTTATCAATAACAACTTCTTTTTTTGTTTCTTCTGTTTTGGCATTTTTCTTTGGATTTTCATCAATATCTTGAATATAACGCTCACTACCTGCACGAATACCACTATTACTGACAACAATTCTACCTGTAAGTAATTTACCTTTACCACCATAGAGAGGCATTCCATCAGCATGTTGAGGGTCACTTACATCATGTGTAAAACCTAATGATTTATCAGGCATTACTCGTATTGGTTCTTTAAATTTATCAAAAATAGGTGTGTTGAATGTTCCTCCAAAACGCAAATCCTCTGGTTTTCTTTTTGCCAAACTATCTAATGTAAAGTTATCTACATCAAAACGAACTGTTGAGTCACTGTATGCTCCTCCCATAACTTCATTTCCACCAAAACGAACTGTTCCTCCAGAAGTAGTATTAAAAAGAGGATAA
>DAIUBX010000098.1:0-5162 GCA_036846465.1 Bernardetia sp. | reverse complement strand
CATCATAGACTCCTGCCTTATTATAGGGAAGGTTAATAGAAAATGTTCCTGATACATCCTTAAAACTATTTGGCATAGTATCTCCATCTACAAAAAACTGCATGGAATCAATTTTTTCCATATCAAATTTAAAATCTTTATAATCAAACTCAAATCCTTTTCCATTAAAAATAAAGTTTTTGGCAGCTACTTGTCCATTGACTGTCATATTTCGGTTTTCTTTGATTATGACTTGTTTATCAACTGGCTTTGCTTTTACAGCATAATAATTTACTGAATCTACTTTTGCATTACTATACATAATCTCTTCCACTCCTCTGACTTTCAGTTCGTTATTTTCAAAGTAATAGGTCAAATTATCACTATTTGTACCTAAAGACGAAAGCCTAATTTGGTCATAATCAGAACGTAGTTTGTTGTTGGTTGGTAAATTTGCTCTTGCATAAAGCACTCCCTTTTGTGTGAGTGTCACCCAATCAGCAGCCTCATCATATTCTACAAAACCAGCACCCGCCATACTACGCATAGAACTTTTTACATGTACTGGTTTTTGTTTGAAGTGATTTGCCAAATCTGCACTTGTAAAAGAAAGATTAAACGGTTTTCTTTGTGCAACATACGCCCACGCCATTACCAAAGGATTAAAGGGATACATTCCTTGTACGGCTCTAAGTTCGTATTCATTGAAATACGCATTCGAAGTAACTGTAACAAAATCAATCTGTTTGAGAATAGAATCTCTCATTGACTCATTTTGACTTGCAGCTTCGTAAGCAGCTATCACAGCTCCACGACCAGCCAAGCTATATATATTCATTGTATCTGCTTTAATATCCCAACTTGCATAATCTGCTGAAATACTAACATCATGATACGAATCCATAAAAGGAGCATACTTAAAAAGTTTTTTATCTCTACGAGCCAAAAGCTGTTCGCTTTCATCATCATAACGAAGTTTTACTCCTGGATGTGCTAAGGAATCTTTGTCTGTTGTATAGATAACTAATTGAGAAAGACGATTAGTTACGGCATGTTTGCTAAAAACATAATCTTGTCTTGAAGTAGATCTAAAACGCACTTTTCCTTCTTGCTCTAAACGGATAGAAGCAGCTCCTCCTCCCAATGATTTAGAGATTATTTTTTTTCCGACTAATGAAAATCCACCTTCATAAATAATATTTTTTAAAAATCCTTTTACTTCTATATCGTTTTTGTAAGATGTAAATCTTGGATATAATGGATTTTCTTGGTTATTGGTACGAGAGGAAAAATAATCAAACTGACCTACTACTACAGAGTCTGTATAACTACTGTAATGTAATTTGAATTCCTCAGCCTTAATTTCAGGTTTCTTTACTAAAAAACTAAATTTACTAAATTCTCCATATACATTTGGCAAAACACCCCAATCAAAACGCCCACCTTCTCCTGTAAAAGTAGCTTGTGCAAAAACAACTTGTCCTGTCGTATTTTTTATTTGTACAGTATCATTTGGAGTTTGAATTGTGATAGTAATACCCTCTAAACCCATATAAGGCCCTGCCAAAGGAGTTTTTTCAGCTATAGGAGTAACAAAACTATTCATCGGATTAGGTTTTACGATAGGATCATAATTAATATTTGTTTTCTCTTTATCGCCTGTATCAGTTTCTTCTTCTCCCCAATCTCCACCAGATCCCCATTCGTCAGAACTTCCCCATACATTAGGGTCAGGTGTCATATCATCTCCTGTATTTTCTTCTGGGGTATTCCAATCATCGCCCCAGCCATCATTGTCTGTATTGGTTTTGGTTTCAGTTTCTCCCCATAAATCTGCTATTGACTCCTCTTTGTTTGTTTCATCTGTTCCTGCTTGAGTTTCGATAATATTTTCTATATCCTCTGCAAGTTCTACAATATCTTTGGGTACAGCAGCTTCTCTTCCATATCCAAATGAAAAATTTGTATTTCCTTCTACAATTACCCCACTTGTTTCTCGGTATTTATAGAGTTTATTTTCAGTCAGATAAAGGCGTGTTATTCTATAAAAATTAGTAGCCACTCCCACAGAAGCCTCCAAAACAGTTGTATCAGCTACTTGTAAAAATGAGGTAAGAAGCGCATCAGTAAGCCTTCCATTTTTCTTTCCATAGACAATACAAGCATAAAAATCCTCTGAAGTTGGATTAGTAGGATAATTTTTCTTGTACATATTTTTTGCTACTTTGAACAACAAACTTTTTTGCTCTTCTGACATTCCACTACTCCAAAGTGCAGCTACACCATCAGCAATTTCTAATGTAGTAGGTTGTGATTTTCTTTCGATGACTTGGCGCATATCTTGCACAAAATCTTTCTCATCATTAAAATGTCTTTGTGCTTGGCTTATAAAAGGAACTATCATAAATAGTAGGAAAGCAAACAAACTAGCTGTTTTTCCTATTATCTTTTGTGATTGAATCTGTAGTAGTAATTTTTTTAAAATTAGCATAGGTTTGGATTTGTAGTTATTAGTTTTTCAAGAGTATGAAAAATACGGATTTTTTTCAGAAAAAAATAATGATTAAAAAGACAAAAGACGCTTTTTTGTTAAAAAACAATTTTGAGTCAAGTTAATAGATAGATTAAACTGCTATTTCGTTGCATTTATATTAAAACGAAAACTGACTTCTTTTCGTTAAATTTACAGACTAATAAACCAAATTCAACCAGTAGCTTAAAAAATTATATAAAAATGTTACCAATTCCTTTCAAAAAATGGGCTACTCGTCCTGTTATTTCTAAAGAACTACAAATCAAAATTCCTTTCAAAAAAGAAAATAATATTCTTACTCTTCACTTGGAGATAAATAAACTAATTTTTACGATTATTGGTTTGCTTACGATTATTGCAATGCTGCAAGTTTCTATTTTGATGAGTAATAAAAACACAAAAAATGAATCTAATGAAAATTTTAATCTTAGTCAAAATGATAAAGAAACAAAAGAATATTTGGAAGGTGATGGAATAAATAAAAATACACTTACTACAAATGAAACTGACGAAATAGATTTAGAAACTATAGAATATACTGATGTGGTAGAATATGGTTATAAGCATTTGTCTAAAAGCAGTACGCTTTCTACTCCAGAAACCAATGACAAACGCAAAAATTTTTTGAAGATAAAACATACCTTAATTAGTGAAGCACTCATAGAAAATCAAGTTTCTCGTTTAGACCAACTTAACGATAAAAAAATGATTGTTTTGAATCAAAAACTAAGCGAATCATTTATAACTATTGTACTGAATCAAACGAAAGTAGAGCCTCATGTAATGGCATATTTCACAGGAACAAAAGACCTCAAAAAATTTGAAACGGCACTTATGGAACAAGCAAAATATCACGTTCCTGCTTCTATAAAACTTGCTCAATCTGCCTTAGAAACAGCTTATGGACAGCGAATTGTGAATAATAATTATTTTGGAATTAAAGATAAAAGAGGAAAAACAAAAGCCATAACCACAACTGAATATTATACAGCAGCAGAATATAGAGCCAATAAAAGTAAGGTAGTAAGTTCGAAAATCATTCAAAAAGATGGAAAAACACTTTATAAATGCCTTATAAGAGATAGTTTTGCTGATTATGTTTCTCCTTGGGAATCATTTAGAGCGCATTCCATTTTTTTGAATGAAAGCAAACGCTATTCTCCTTTATTTACAAAAGGAAAAAATTATGAAGACTGGGCTGATAAAATTGGCTCTACAAAATATGGGGGTGTTGGTTATGCAACTTCTCCTATTTATGGCGAACTATTAAAAAAAATTATCAAAAGATATAACCTTGATTTATTAGATTATTAAGATAAAACTTTCGTAATAATACATTATTTTCTAAAGAAGTATATTTTTGAGAAAACTCTAATTGCTCAAAATAACTTTACACACACTCTTCTAAAAATCTATCTAAATATTTATCAGCTAGTTCGTAGCTGTCAAATCTTTTTATTGGCACTTGAGAACGCTCTGCCATACGAGCCATTTGCAAATTAGCAATATCATTTTCTGCTACAATTTCGGCAATATGACAAAGTCCATTTCTAGTAACATATTCTTGCATGTTTTCAAAAAGTTCTACCATGTAACGAGATAAAATAGGCATTAATCTAAAATCACATACAATCGTAAAATCTTTCTTAGGTTAATCGCATCAAAAAACAAAGGTTTTTTGCTTCTCTTTTGTTTTTCTGCCATTGCCAACGTCTTGTTATCTTCGATAACAGACGATTGTCAAGGCAAAAAAACACATTCTCCCTTCGCAAGCGTTCTTTATCGAAGATAAAGAACGTTGCGAATGGGGAAAAACACGCTAAAAGGTGAAAAACATCCAAATTAGATGCGATTAACCTAAATCTTTCTCTATTTTGCTAATAATCTCTTGCCATTCTGAGGAAAAATCACAAAACTCATGTGAATCATCCCATTTTTTGAGTATGGCTAGATAAACTATATTTTTGGAATAATCTACTTCTAAATTATAACAAGAACATGAATGTTTTGATACTTTCGTCTTTAAGGACGTTGATAATTGCGTTTTCATAAGTTTTTTTTATATTATATAACTATTATCAAAGATAGCATTTATTTATGAGCTTATTCTTCTAATTTTTATATTTTTTCTAGTTATCCTACTTATTCATTTTCTTTATAATCATAGCTAAAAAAACAACTTACTTAACAGCTTAAAATATTTTTCGAATTAAACGGAAATCACTGACAGGTCTATCATTCCTTTTTCTGCTACAAAACAGCGATTTCTTTTTTATCAGAACAAGAAGAAAACAAAGAAATCAATACAAGTGCCACTACAAAATGACTTTTGAAAATCATTTGAACAGACAGAAACCTAAGTAAATGTGAAGATAAATATGGAAATGTATTTTTTAATGTATAGTTTTGCATTGTACGAAACAGACAGATTCAAATAAGACAGTATGTGTAAACCTAAATTACAATAAAAATGACTAAATCTATCTATTATTTGAATTTCAATCTTGTTAAGAGACCTTTTGTATAAAATAATACTACAAAAAACAGATAAAGTTCAATAGTTCAAAGATAAAGAAAAGGTAATACGTTATATGATAGAATTTGAAAGATTAATAAATCATCTCCTAAACCAATTTTTAGTTTACAGCCA
>DAIUBX010000097.1:0-8471 GCA_036846465.1 Bernardetia sp. | reverse complement strand
TTTTTTGAAGAGCTTTTTTAAATTCTTCATTTTCTACTTGTGGCAGCAGAGTTTTGTGGTTGAGAATATCACGTTCGACCAGTTTGCTGATATTGAGTACAAATTCATGGTGGGTTTTAAGAAAAATTCCTCCCAAACCAAAACGCTTTCTAAAAAGCATCTGAATTGCCAAATCATTTGTAATATATCCCACAAATGCGCCTGTGAGTGCTTTTGCTGCGTAAGTAAGTCCGACCATAAAAAGGTTTTTTATTATTATGTCGTTGGTGGGGACACCAACAACGGCTTGGTAGCTAAGTTTTAGCGTATTTTTCTGAAAGTTAAAAAAATTCTACCTAGTAAGAACGTAAAAAATGGCTTTGTGTTTTTTTAATAATTATGTCGCTCGTGAGGACACGAGCAACGGTAAGGTTATGAAAACAAACCTTCTTTGTGAGATTCTATATACTCCCTTGTAAATTCTGTAACAATTATTTTATCTGGTTCATCATTCATACCAACAAAATAAACTTCTAATTTTTCTCCCAAGTTATAAATCTTATCATCCATATAGTCAGAATATTTACCAAAACGTATATTCTTTATACCTGGCAATCTCAATAAAGCAGGAAATTCTTTTCCAATATCCAAAAAAACACCGAAAGGAGCTTTTACAAAAATAGTTCCTATAAAAGAATCATATTCTTGAAGTTCGTTTTTGATTTTATCCCAAAGAATTTGTTTTTCTTCTTGGGTATAATTTTCTACTCTTCCATAGACTTCTTTGCCTAGCTCTTCATCAATTTTCCATTCGTTCATAATAAGATTATTTTTTTCCAAAATTTACTCAAAAAAAAACTCTCTACATAATTTTTTTGATTTTGTAGAGAGTCTAAATTAATGATTTTATTGATTACTTGTTCTTTCCATATACGTTTGCAGAATCAAAACAGCACTTATTTTATCTACATTTCCCTTAACTCTACGATTTTTCTTGCTCATTCCTCCACTAATCATGGCATCTAAAGCAAGTGAAGAGGTAAAACGCTCGTCTTCTAAAGCAATCGGAATATCTGGAAAAAGAGTTTCTAATTTTTTCTGAAACTTTACTACGGCTGCTGCATTACTGGAAGGCGAATTGTCTAATCTTTTGGGCATTCCTAATACAAAAACTTCCACAGGTTCGGTTTCAATATAATTTTTGATGTACTCCAAAACCTCTTTTTCTGCAACAGTTTCTAAAGCTGTTGCAATTATTTTGTCAGGGTCTGTAACGGCAAGTCCTACTCTTTTTTGTCCGTAATCGATGGCTAATAATCTTCCCATAGTATATTTTTTCTTTATATTAATTTTAAATTTTACTCAAAAATACGCTAAAACAAATCCATTTTTGACATAAAATTGTGATTTTATTCTATAAATTTTAATTTTGAATTTCATCAAACCTATAAGACTTCAGCAAACCTTATAGGTTTTTTGTCTAATTAGAATTATTTTGTTCCAAAATATTGACTGGAAACTCTTTTTGTAAAAGCTGATATAATTCTTTTTCCTCTTGCGTTTTTTGCTGTGCAAAATCTATAATTTCTATTGAATTATATTTTACACCCATTTTTTTAGTCAAAAAATCTGCTTTTGATTCATTGTATCCAGCTTTGATTTTATCTAAAACTTGAATATAAAAATTATAATCTGTTTGACGTTGGCTACTCAAAACAACAATAGCCTTTTGTGGATTTTGTGAATAATTTTCATCTTTTCCATAATTCATCAAATGCGTTTTGACAAGCCCTTTTATTTCTGAAACTGTTCCTATTTTATCAGATTCAAACAAAATTTGATTTTCAGAATTAATCGTTATTCGCAAAACATCTCTATCCAATGCTGGAGTAGGCTGGACTTTTTGCTCTTGTTTGGGTGGTAAAGACATTGCAAATCCTTTTTCAGTTGCTATTTTTGTAGTTACCAAAAAAAAGATGAGTAGCAAAAATGCAATATCTGCCATCGAACTTGCATTTACGGTAGGTTTTTCTCTGTTAGAAATCATAGAATTAATTTTTTAAATAATTGAAAATTTGAGTAAGAATTATAAAGTTTGAAGTAAAATCTAAAACCTCGCTTTATTTTTGAATCCTTTTTTATCAAATTAGTAACAATTCAATTTTTAAATCTTAAAAATTAAAAGCAACGTAACATCAAAAAACTGCGTTTATTAGATTAAATTTGTAGTTATACTACGCCAAAAAATTCTACCTATTCTATACAAAAGACAAAAATTATGAAAAGTAATATCAAAAATCTATGGATTTATATTCTATCTCTATTTATAACTATTTCCATTACAAATTATACATTCGCACAAAATGCAAATCAAGCCAATAATGCCACAACTGTTTCAGACAAGCCTTTTGTAGATTATAAGCCTGTTTATAAAAAATGGCAAAACAATTATATTTTAGATAAAATTGATTACACAAAAGACCGAACAATTTTTCATTTTCGTTATGTTTCGCACTACGAACAAGGAACGGCAACCTATTATGGACCTGGGGAAGACTTGGCATGGTTTCTAAAAAATGATACTAACCCTTCAGAGATTTTCAAAATGATAGAAATAAAAAATATTGCTCGTAATGGAAAAGTAGAGATTCCAGTTCTGAATACCAAAAAACCTGTACAACTTATTACGCATGATAATGATGTTTTTACGTGTGAAGTTCATTTTAAAAGGCTTCCAAATACTGTAAAAGTAGCTGATTTTATTGAGGGAATTGGTGCAGAATTAAAAACAAATCATTTTAATTGTCTTGATGTTCAAATGAAAACATTTGATAGTAAAGATTTGGGTTCGCAGCAAGATATGATAACCAATATTACAGATTTTCAAAAGCAGGAAGGAGTTACAAATAATCCAATTCCAGAAATAATTGATGAACCCACAACAGACGAGCCTACAACAGACGAGCCTACAACAGATGAACGTATGGAAGAAGAACAAAAAGTAGATGGTATCTTTGCACAGCGTTTTTTGGAGCTTACAAACGAACTTCGCACTAAAGGTTGTCATTGTGGAGGTAGTTATTTTGCGCCTGTTCCAGAGGTAGAATGGAGTGATACAGTAGCATATGCAACCAAAGAATTAGTTGTTAATTTATGGAAAAAAAAGGGAATGACTACTGATGTTGGTGGAAAAAGTACTGTAAAACGTCTTGCTGATGTAGGAATAAAAACAGAAAAAGCCTACGAAAACATGTCGTACAGTTTTACTGAAATTGATCAAGCATTTCGTGGTTGGAAGCTATCTCCTCCTCAATGCAAACGCTTGATGGACAAACAAGTAAAGCGAATTGGTGCAGCAAGAAAAGATAAATATTGGTCTATGATTTTGATTTATTAATTCTAAGTAGCTGATAATTAACTCTCGAAACACAAAATGCTATTTACTGTGGCAGTTTGAAACTGTCGCCTACATGATTTTCAAAATTAATTTACCAAAAAATCCTTTTGCAGTCTTATGATTTTTATATTTCAATGATTCTTTGGAGTGAGATTGAAAGCTATTTGTACTCTCCTTTATTTTCATGATTCAAAATTGTATTTGTATTCTCATTCTCTCTGTGTCTCTGTGAACTCGATATTTAAAATAAACTTAGCTACAACTCTCAAAAGTTTGTAGCTTTTTTTTGCTATTTTTTTTAGTCCTCATATAGCTTACGACCTACTCATGTAAATTTGTTGTATAAATAATTAGTAATTACTATTATACTTAGCAAATATTTCTTAACTTAGCTTTCAAAAAGAGAGAGTTTAAGAATTTTACTAAAAAAATTATCATTCTCTTATACACCAAATTTATCTATCAATTATGCAAAATTTAGTTTTAACTCAAAATTCTGCTTCACAAACTCAACCAATTACCAATTTTAAAACAGCAAAATTAGTAATGGTAACAGCTCATAACAACAATAAATACTATGAAATGCGTCAAGTTTCTGATGATATTTTTTCGGTTTCATATGGTAGAGTAGGACAGAGAGCAGCCATCAATAAATATTCGATGTATCAATGGGAAAGTAAATACAGAGAAAAAGTACGGAAAGGATATAAAGATGTAACGCATTTGTTTTTAGAAGAATTGGAAAGAAAATCATCAAAAAACGATTCTGTCAATTCTAATTATCAAAACTCTTTAGCTTCTTGGTCGGCTATCAAAAATGGAGAAGTTCGTGAACTTTTCCGTCATCTGACGCAGTATGCACAGCGTTCGATTAATCATAATTATCAAGTTTCGGCTGCCGATGTTACAATGGCACAAGTAGAAGAAGCGCAAAATGTTTTGGATAACCTAACTAAGAAAGTAGATTTTAAATCGAATAAAATAAGCAAAAAAGACTTAGAAAAATTTGATACAATCGGCTTTAATGCGCTTTTATTAGAACTCTATGGTATTATTCCACGCAAAATGGAACGAGTTACAAATTATCTTTTGGAATACACAGCAGGAAAAAGTATTACCAAACCAATTCTACAAAAAGCTAGAACTATCCTAACAAACGAACAAGAAACGCTAGATGTAATGCGTGGCGAGGTAGAATTGAGATTGCAACAAGAAAAGAAAGAAAGTTTAAAAACCAATTCAATAAATAAAAAAGACGAAAAAACACTTTTAGATGCGCTAGGAATTGAGGTCAATATTTTAGACGAAAAAAAGTCAAAAGATGCTATTTTAATCAAGCGTATCAAAAAAATGATGCAAGAAGAAGTCGGAAAATTTGTAAACGCCTATGCCGTAAAAGACATCGCTCAAGAACAGATTTTTACTACTGCTCTCAAACAAAGCAAGTACAGAACAACAGAGTTACTTTGGCATGGAAGTCGAAATGAAAACTGGCTTTCTATCTTAAAAACAGGTTTGGTTTTGCGTCCTACTAATGCGCTCATCACAGGAAAAATGTTTGGTTACGGACTTTATTTTGCTGATAAATGCCGAAAATCATTGAATTATACATCGCTTAGAGGTTCACATTGGACTGCAGGAAATGATAATAAAGCATTTTTAGCCATCTATGAAGTTCATACAGGCAGACAACTCAAAATTGAAGAATATCAAGATTGGTGCGCTGGTCTGACGTATGAAAACCTCAAAAAACAAAATTCAGAAGTAGATTCCCTTTTTGCAAAAGGTGGAATTGATTTACTCAATAATGAATTTATCATCTACAAAGAAAACCAATGTACGATTCGATATTTGGTCGAAGTGCATTATTAGTTTTTTTATGTGTGTCGCTCGTGAGGACACGAGCAACGGATAAGTGATATAAGTCAGCAAATAAATCAAATTTTGAAATAACAAAACCGTTGCTCGTGTCCTCACGAGCGACCAATCGAAAAAATAAAACTTCTCAACTCTAAATATAAACTAAAATGAAAACACTCTCTTTGATTGACATACAGCTTGTAGCACACGAGCATTTCAAAAAACGTGGTTTTACGACTACTTTAGATGTAAAAAATGATCTTCGAAAACAAGGTTTTCACGCCATTCAGTCGGAAGTTTCGCTTTGGATGGACGAACTAGCAACAGAAGAAGAATGGGATTATGAATGCAATGGAAGGTTTAGAATGTATTCTCTAGGCGACGATGAACAGTATTCGGCAACGCTTTATATGGTAAAAGGAAATGCGTTTTGGGAAGGCGAATTACATGGACAAACGATTTGGGTCACTCATGGCGCAATCGGAAGCACAATGCAGAGCCGAACGGTTCACGAACATACATTTCCAAAAAGCCGAATTGCGTGGGCAAATTGGAAACAGATTATTACTAGAAATTATCAACATGGTTTTAAAGCTATCGAAAATCCATTTATTGCTCGTCTGCGTTTGCGTTCGTTGTATCAAAATTACAGAATGCAAAACCCTGTTTCTTGTCTTATTTCATACAGAAATACCAAAAAATATCTAGCAAAAGGCAATCAATGGATAGAAATGCAGGGAAACTATGTCTTAGGTTGGGAACTTCCAAAACAAGAAAAGGAACTCAAAAGAATGCTTCGTAAAAGAGAATGGAACAGCGTACAAGTCAATTTTCAGACTGTCCATGTGCATCATGAAGAAACTTCTCACAAAGAGCCTTTACTCATAGAAGACCTTTCACATCCGATTATGGAAATTGATAATTCAAATATTTATGAAATAGAATTATCGTATCCAAATGGAGAAACACTTTATTTGAGTGCGTATGATTGGCAATGGGAAACCGAACTTTTGCCTTTGGTTCGTTGGCTAACGCTTTAATAAAGTATGAAGTCAGATTTTAGAAGTTAGAATTGGAAGTCAGCAAAGCTAATTAAATACAATTTGTATTTTTTCCTATTCTTTTGCCCCTCGCCTCAAATTTAGAAGTTAGATTTTTAAAAGTAAAAACCGTTTTTAGAATTACTCTAAAAACGGTTTTTGTATTTATTTAGAAATCTATAAATCCTCTATTTCTTGAATAGAAAGATTTGTTTTTTCACTAATTTGGGTAGCAGAAAGTCCTTGTGATTTTAAAAAAAGAGCATATTCTATAATTATTTTTCTTTTGTTTTCGGTCTCTTTTTTTGTTTCTTCCAATGCTTTTTTAGCTTCTTCAGATTCCTTTTTTGCTTCTTCGGATTCTTTTTTTGCTTCTTCAGATTCTTTTTTTGCTTCTTCAGATTCTTTTTTTGCTTCTTCAGATTCCTTTTTTGCTTCTTCGGAGATTTTTTTAGTTTCTTGAACTTCTTTTAGGAGTATATCTTTTTGTTCTTGTAAGAAAGAAATTTGATTATCTCTATCTATCAATACTTGTAAATACTCATCTTCTACATACATTTTTTCCTCTAAATTGGGATTATTAATGTCAGCAGCTTGTAAACGACGAATTACTCGTTTAATAAATTCAGGAAAAAAACGACGCAAAACTCTCAACCGATGCTCATTATTTTTGATTTTTGATTTTTGGTCAAATAATTTTAAAAGAGCATATAGATTTTTTTTGTAATCGTTTTCTTGATAATCTTCTTCCGAAATTTGTTTTAAATTGGGAAGTTGAACTACGTACATATCATAACTCAAATTATCTATAAATTCGTTGTGCTTAGTCAGATTTTTACCTTTAAAAACGCCTTCTTTTGTACGATTTATTTTTATTAATAAATCATTTATTTCATTTTCTATTCTAAAATTAAGAATAAAAATAGGAATAAGACGTATTGGTTTATAAAACGTTTTTATAGAATGTGTGAGAGGGTCAGTAATCTCTTTTTCTTGTTTTTGTTGAAAATTACGACTAATATATCTCTTAAATCTAAAAATATCATTTGGTTCACTTGCTTTCTGCAATTCTATCATTACCAACTCTTCTTCTCCGTTTTCTAGTTCGATGATAGCTTTAAAATCTAAGTGAAAAAGGCGTATATCATCTTTCGTAGAAGGGTCAGTAATAAGGTCTTGCTCATAGCTTTCTAATTGCGTATTTTGATATTCTTCAAATTTATTTTTTTCAGAATGAGTGAGAGGTTGAGGCTCTAAACTAATAATTTTTTCATTAATTAATGTCGAAATTACAATTTTTGCACTCTCTATATCTTCCATCAAATAACGAAAAACAACATCATAAATCGGATTAGGAATTATGATGTACTCACTTTCATTATCAAAATCAAAATTTGTGTCTTCCATTTTTGTATTTATTTCTTTTCTAATGCTATCTTGCCGTTATCGGTGTCTTCACTGACGATATTATTCCTTACATCATCTTTGTCAAGCATTCTGTATTTTCGGTGGCGCATATAATCCATAAAATAACCTGCTGCTGGGAAAAGTACAGACATTACTAAGATAAATGCAATCAATGCCATTTTACTGCTCATAACTATATTTTTTTAATGGTGAATTATTAATTGTGAATGGTGAATGAATACAACGATGTTTTAAGTGATTGTTTTAGCAAATAGTTTTATGATTTATCATTAGAAGATATTTCATTAACCATTCATCGTTCACAATTCACCATTTCAAAGAAGAGTTCTGTTCCTTGTCTTGGTTTGATGCTATTGTAGCATCTTTTTAAGTTTTTTATTTCAAAATAAGGTTCAAAAATTTCTCTGTATTCATTTGCATTTCCTCCAAAAGGTGGACTATCTTGTTCTTCTTGAATTGGAAAGTCAAATAAAAGTCCGATTAGTTTTCCTTCTTTTTTCAAAAGTTCACTCATTTTTTTTGCGTAATCTGTTCGAAGACGTGGGTCTAGGGCGCAAAAAAAAGTTTGTTCGACAATCAAATCAAAGAAATTAAAATATTCAGAATTTTGTCCTTCAAATTTAAAAAAGTCATCTTTAATTAAATGTTCTTTTGGAAAAGTAGGACAGCGTTTTAAAAATTCTTCTAAAGGTTTGGCAGCCAAATCAATTACAAAAACATGGGTAAAACCTTTTTTATGTAAATATTCGGCTTCGTAGCTGCTTCCA
>DAIUBX010000096.1:0-8496 GCA_036846465.1 Bernardetia sp. | reverse complement strand
AAGGAACAACGTCGTGCGCCACAACGTCTCAATAAACCAGGTGCTAACATTGGCTTAATCGATATGGTACGCAAATCCAATAACCCTTTGATTGGAGAAGCTTATCCACATCCTGATTATCCAAGCCAATCATTTTTAACTATTACTGTCAGATTAGATAAATAAATCATAAAACTTATATAATTCGTATGGAAAACTTCCAAATCGAAGGTGAAAACTACATCCCTACTGTTAATTTTAATGCCGAAATAGGTACTTTAGAAATCTCTGGTGAATCATACCATGAATACACTATAGAATTTTTTCAGCCCATTTTTGAGTGGCTCAATAATTATTTGGAACAGGAAGGCAGAACGATTGTTTTTAATTTCAGAATGACCTATTTCAATACATCTTCTTCTCGTCGTTTTTTGGAGATTTTTGATTTGCTTGAAGATTACAAAAAGAGCAAAAATGGCAATGTTACCGTAAATTGGTACTATGAAAAAGATGATGTTGATATGCTTGAAAGTGGTGAAGAATATGCTGAAGACGTAGACTTATCTTTTAATTTACTTTCTTACTAAAAAACTAATTAAATAATTATATTCAATTATTTAAATTCTAGTTTTTTACCTATACTTCTAGTAGTTTGGTTACTATTGGCCTCCTTAAAAATTAAATCTTAGGAAGGCTAATTTTAACGAATTTGTTTTGTCTATTCAAAAAAAGGGATTTGAAATCCTTTTTTTTGTAGTAGTAGATTGATACGCAGTATTGTTTTATTAAGGTAGTTTTTTTGTTCGCCTTCTATACTCTCTTTTATAGTAGAATGAAATTCTAAAAGTAAGGAGTTAATTTTAGAAATATCTAACTTCCCTTTGATTCTTTCTGCTAAAAGTAAATATTCTATCATCGAAAAAAGACTTTTCATTACCATTATGTCAGCTTTTCCATAATATAGAATAGGAGCAGTATAACGATACATTAAGTCGTAAAGTGAGTAGGTTTCTTCCCAAAGCCGTGTCTGTCCTTCTTTATCAACATAACAATAAACACCTTCACGAAGAGTTTTTTCTATAAAAAGTAACGTCATATAATTAATTGTTCGGATAGCAGTTTCAGGGTCATTTATACCTGGACTTAGTGCTTTTGTAGCCATCTCACAAAGCTGTTTCATTCCATATACATAATTGTCTTGAATATATTCATTGTCATAAAGGACAAACTCTTCCAAAATCTCATCTGTTACTTTTTGACTTATTTCTTTATTTACTTTTAATAAGGGAGTACCAATTACCAAAAAAGAGCCTTCTTCTAATTTGATAAACAGCTCAATATCATGTTTTTTGGCTAACTTAACTATTTTTTTTCTATTACATTCTCTAAAATATCCACTCTGATTACTGGCAATAGTTTGCCAATCCGATACTTTATCAACAACTGTTTGATAGTCTTGGTAGTTATTTACTTTCTTTGATTTTAGTTCATTAAATGTTTTGTTATAAACCTGTAAAATAATATTATCTACTTGCACAGATTGAGAAATAGAATGAATAAAATAGATAAATAGAATCAAAGACAAAACACCAAAACACATGCCTACAAAAATACTTAGTTGAGGAATATAAATTGATTCTTCTACTTTACCTATATTAACAATAAGCAAAAGACAGTATAAAATTGTTCCTAGATATGTTCCCAACACTACTTGATACGATTTATTTGTCAAAATACCTGGAACAACACGAGGAGAAAAAGTTGTAGCAGCTTGATTTAAGACAACCATTACCATTGAAAAATTAAAAACCATCAATGAAATAATTCCTCCAATAAAAGCATTAAGTACAAAACGAGCATTATCAGCACCTGTTACTAACGCAAATTTTAGAACTTGTTTTGCTTCTTTGCTAATTTCTGAATCTTCAAAACTCATCATCAAAATAGAAAACGCTACTGAAAGAACAGCCATTAAGGAAGGTAAAAAAATAATACTATTAGCTAAATAAGTCTTACGAATGTATTGATAAGGTCTTTTAAACATAAAAATAGGGGAGTTCAGAAAAAATATTTATAATACAACTCTATACAATGAAAATAGTTGGTATATAAAAGAACGAAAGATAGTTTATATAGGTCTAGACAAAATCTAAAAGAAAACGCCTTCTTCTCTAAAATAGAAAAGAAGGCATTTTTGATCTAAGAAATAGTTCCTTTTTAGATAAAAAGTGTACTAATAGATTCTTGATCATGTATTTTACGAATTGCTTTTGCAAAAAGATCAGATACTGTCAAAACTTTTATTTTATCTGATTTTTCTTTTAATGGGATTGTATCCATTACGGCAAGTTCTAAAAGTGGCGAATTATTAATATTTTCATAGGCTTTTCCAGACAAAACAGGGTGTGTTGCAATGGCACGAACTGAAAGTGCTCCATTATCAAGTAGTACTTGAGAAGCTTTTGAAATTGTTCCTGCTGTATCTATAAGATCATCTACAATAATTACATTTGCACCTTCTACATCTCCAATTACTTGCATAGAAGCTATCTCATTTGCTCTTTTTCTGTGTTTATCACAAACTACCATTTCAGCATGAAATTGTGCTGCATAACTTCTAGCTCTAGCCACTCCTCCAACATCAGGAGAAGCAAAAACTAAATTGTCTATTTTTAAAGATTCTATATAAGGAATAAAAATAGCTGTTGCGTAAAGATGATCGACAGGAATATCAAAAAAGCCCTGAATTTGTCCTGCGTGCAAATCACACGTCATGATACGAGTTGCGCCAGCAGCAGAAATGAGATTGGCTACCAGTTTTGCACCAATAGCCACACGAGGTTTGTCTTTTCTATCCTGACGAGCATATCCAAAATAAGGCATTACTACTGTAACCGAACCAGCCGAAGCACGCTTTGCAGCGTCAATCATCAGTAAAAGTTCCATTAGGTTGTCAGCAGGTGGAAAGGTAGATTGAATAATAAAAACATCTGCGCCACGAATGGATTCACTATAATTAGGACACATTTCGCCATCACTAAAAACTTGCATATTATGCAGTCCTAACGGTTTTCCATAGGAATGTGCAATTTTTTCGGCTAAATAAAGTGAAGCAGAACCAGCAAAGAGTTTGACAGAATTCATAGAAGTAGGTACAAAAGAAGTAGAGAAAAAGATTTAAGACAAAAATAACGAGCCTACTCAGTAAATTCAAATCAAAAACCATTTTATTTTACATTTTTTGTCCTTAATTAATTATTTTCTCTTATTATTCAATAAGACACCATAAAATTTCAAGAAAAAAATAACACTTCCTTTTATAGAAACTGTTATTTTTTATGTGAATGATAACATAATAATTATCTAAATTGCATCGGACAAACTACTCTATTTATTGTAAAGCTAAGTGAAACTCCCGTGTAATAATACATATCTTTAGTAAATAGATTTGTCATTTGAAACTTGCCTACACTACTTATTTCATCTTCACTGCCATCTCTAACCATTCCATCAATAGCATCAGTGAAAGTAGGTCTTGCACCAAATTCAAAACCTAAATTGGCATTATTGGCTAACATATATTTTACTCCTATCCCAACAGGCAAAGAAAATTCTAAGGCTTTTGGTTGGGCATCAAAATAATTACTATTTGTAGAAATATGAGCTATAGCTCCCCCTAGAAAAATATACGGAGAAAGGCGATTGAGTTCACTCATGGCTCTATAATCTCTAAAGTTATATTCCATTCTTGCAGATGCCTCATACACATTTGCTGTAAACTTAGCTGCTCTTTGTCGATAAAAAGGCTCTTTTGATTCTGTCTCATCAGCTCTTAATATGCCTGCCATTGCACCAAAACGAACTGAAAAAGCAGGGGTAGGATTAAGACGAATAAAAAACTCTCCAGCTGGGCGAGCATTTTTGAGGGCATAAGAAGGCGAAATATCTCCTGTATAATTTGTCGTACCGACACCAAAACCAAACTCTACATCTTGGGCTTGAGAGAAGGTCGCAAATAAAGTAAAAAGTAGAGTTGATACTATTAAAAAAAGCGAGTTGCGATGTATAGATGCCATATTTTCTATTAGATGAAATTTTATTTCTTAATTAGTTTAGAACGTTCTTTTTCAGAGCTTTAATTTTGATTTGACAAATTTACAGCCATTTATAGAATAAGTATCAAAAATTATAAAAAAAGTGCACAAGAATAAAATTCTTGTACACCTTTAGAAAAATATTCTTATGTTTTCTTGTCAATTTTATTTGAAACGAACAGGACAACGAACTCCATGAGGAGGGATAATATACATCAAATGAAATCCTGTAAGCATATAAACATCGTTGTCTTTCTGATTTCCACGAATACTTGGGTCTATATAAGGATCACTTCCAAAACCATCAAAGGTATTATAGACTTTTCCATCAACTCCCGTATAAGTGTAGCGATTTAGTAGTCTATAAAGCTCACCTCTACTAGCCATTTCAGCTAATTTTTGAGGTCTATCTCCTTCTAAAGAACGGTCGTGAAATGCCTTTGCAAGCTCGTCATCTCCAAAAACACCTAAATCCACATAATTACGACTTACATCATCTAAATAATCGGTAAGAAGGAAACGATACGAAAATTCGAAGGCAATATCTATACGATTAGATAATTTTTTACGGATACCAAAACCTAAAGGAATAGCAATTTGTACTTTAGAGTATTTTTGACCTAAACTTCTAGTAACTGAGTCACCATTTATAACAGTAGTATATGAGCCACGCCCTTGTCCTTCTGTTCCGAGAGATTGTAGGTCTGTCCATTCGTCGGCACCCCAGTCTGGGTCTCCACCATCAATTTTAGTAAGAGGAGCCCTTGCTTTTGGTGCGTGATAAAATACTGCCAAACCACCCATTACATAAGGTACAAATTGTTTTGGACGCTGATAAAACTCTTTATTCAAACGTTCGCTACTCATCAAATCCCAACGGAAAGTTGTGTTAAGTTCGAAAATATCATTTCTAAAATGAGCATTACGAATATAACGAAACATATCATGTGGACTTGCAGGGTCTGCTGTTTCTTCATCAGAACTTAGCAGCCTTCCATAATTTAGACCTAAACGACCAGAAAATTGAGGACGAAATTTTTTCTCTACAAAGATTCCAATATTTGGACGAGTAAAACGTAAATCCGTACTCCAAAAATTAGGTTTTGGAACAATATCGCCAAAATAGTTCATGGCATTAACATTCAAGCCAACACTTACGTATTCACGGCGTTTTGTCCAAACCCACTGATGATTGTGAGGACCTCTTCGAGGAGTTGTTTTTTTGTAGTAATATTTATTTCCTACCTGTGCCTGAACTTCTTGAGTTGCTAAAAAAGCTACACCTAGTAAGGTAAATAAGAATGTAAAAAGAATTTTTTTCATAGAAACAAGTTTTTAAGTCAAGCTATAATTTTATAACACTAAGTAGCAAGACAAATGTATAGAGCAATTTTTAGAGTGTCAGATTTATAAAAGCGAATTTTAAAACAATTCATTTGAATTATCTAAATTGGAGAACAAAATCGTATTTTCAAAATTTTAGTTCAAATAATCATCGATTAAAACATCTATATACTAAATAAACTCAAAAAATGTCAAAAAATTTTATCTACCTTATCATTAATTCTTATTTATTCAAAATATCAAATAATCAGTAACAGCAAAAGGTAGTAAAGCTATTATTTTTAACAAAAATACACAAAAATTATGCTATCACTTCTAAAAAAGAAAAAAATAATTGTAAATACTATGTTAAATTTTAGATGACAGAAGAATTTTGTTTTTGATAAATCCATAAACAATAAAATTCCTATCTGCTTTTTTAACAAATAGGAACTTTGGTAATAAAAAAAGCGTCTTAAAACTTCTTGATAGAATCTTCTATTCAATTATTTATGGTCTGTTTGGTTGTATGCTTGTGTCATTTTATTGACACCTTGCAAAACACTTGCAGTACTCAGACATAAAATTATAGCTGTATTCAGACGATTACCTTTTTTAAAAGCATCTTTTTTTAATATTGCTTGTCCAAAAGCTACGCATCCTGTTATAGAGACAATTCCACCAAAAACACCTTTGTATATTGGTTTTTGGTATAAATCTCCGGGTAGTAAACGAATTGCTACTTCTGCTCCACTAACCGTTGATGTAATGCTTTTTAGTGTTCTCTTATCCATAAATATAATTTTGAAAGATTAAAAAATGAGTTTATAAAAATATAAATTCTATGTTCACTCAACTTAATTCTCTCAAAAATGTTTATTTCATTCTACCCTAAAATAGTTTCAAAATCATCATTATACTCACTTTCTCTAAGCAAATCAAATGATTCACTTGTTTTGAAAAAGCCTATAGTATTTGGATTTAGTTCAATAGATTCTTCTATAGAAATTAGAGCTTTCGAAAACTCTCTTAATTCTGTTTGAGTAAGTGCTAAACCTACCCATGCTTCCCAAAGAGGAAAGTTTTTGCGTTGTTTTGGTAAATCAATTACTCTTTGGTAATAAGTAAGAGCTTCCTCATTTTTATCCAAATCTAATTGAAATTTTGCCATTTCTAGTAAAGCATCATCAAAATGAGGGTGTATTTTCAAAGCTGCCTCAAAAGATTCTTGTGCATTTTCATTTTCATTGATTTGCCTAAATGCCAATGCTTTATTTAGATGCGCTCTTTCTGGACGATTTTCTGTCATTCTTAACGACAATGCAAAATCAAAATAGGAAATAGCCGTTCTAGGTTGTTTCATATTGAGCATTGCCGTTCCCATATTCAAATAAGTATCGCCTTTTTCAGGTGTAATTTGTGAATAGGATTTAAAATTATCAAAGGCATTTCTCCAGTCTTGAAGTTGCATATAAGTAAGTCCCTTGATATAAAAAGCAGGTGCAAAATTTGGACTTTCTTGTAAAGCAATTTCTAATTTTTCTAAAGCAATATCGTATTTTTTGGTTTCGTAAGCTCTACATGCCTCGTTATAAGAGGCTGGAATTTCTTGTGGTTGCATAAAATGAATAATGATTCGATAAATAAGTCAAATAGAATGCAAATTTAAGCAAAAAAAATCAAATACATAGATGCCGAATTATTAATTCGATTTGCCGATGAGTGATTTTTATGATAATTGCAGGATTAAATACAATTATAATTTTAGAATCACTTACTAATCAGTTTTAAAAGATAATTATTTTCTCACAACAACTTGAAAAACATCTTCTGAACGTTGTGCTACAAGTGCATTTCCTAATCCTGTAAAGTTATTAAGCGTTTCGGTATCGTAATTTTTGACTGTAATAAGTTCTAAATTATCCAAAACAGAAAGCTCAAAATCATTACTCAAAGATTCTTTCAAAGAAGTTAGTTTTCGCTCATCATTATCTGTACAAACAGAAAAAGAAGTCGCAGAAACTTGTAATAAATTAATTTTGATATTGTAACGATTGAGTTCAGAGTGAATATAGGCTAGTTGATTGCGCTCATTGATAGCAGCCAAATCTTTCGCTTTAAAGACAAACACACTTTGATTTCCTTTGACAATAATAGATGGAATAGATGGCTGAGTAGGAAAATTTCCAATTTTTGTTCCTTCTACTTCTGCATTCAGAAACGAACGAACATACAAAGGAATTCCTTTTGCAGCCAACGGACGAATCGTTTTTGGGTGAATAACTGTTGCGCCATAATAGGTCATTTCGGCAGCATCAGAATAATTAATTTGTTCAAAAAGGCGAGTATTTTTGATTCTTTTTGGGTCTGCATTCAAGATTCCAGAAACATCTTTCCAAATCGTAACACCATCAGCCTGTAAACAATAAGCAAAAACGGCAGCCGTAAAATCTGAACCTTCACGCCCTAAAGTAGTTGTTTTGCCTCCAATAGTTCCACCAATAAAACCTTGTGTAAGGACAAAACGCTGTTCTAACATAGGCAAAAGTTCGGCTCTAATGAGTTGTTCTGACCATTCCCAGTCTATTTGACCTTCTCTCCAACGCTCATTTGTTTGTACAAAACGACGAGCATCTATCCACAAACAAGTGTCATTGTATTGCATTTTGAGGTATTCAGCCACGATAGCCGAAGAGATAAGCTCACCAAAACAAATTACTTGGTCATAATGCTTATCCCAGTTAGGTTCGTCGTCTTTTAAGGTTGCAGCAAGTTGAAAGAAATATTTTTCAAGAATTTTATAAACAATTTTTTCACGTTCGCCATCAAAAAGCTCATCTGCAAGAGCATAATGATAGTCTTCAATTTCTTTTTGAATCTGTTTACATTTATCTTCCTGTTTCGATTTGGCTGCCTTAAAAATATCTTCTAAATGGTTTGTCGTCTTACCCATAGCAGAAACAACAATAACGAGCTTATCTTTTTTGTCAATAAATGAGCGTAAAATAGTACTTACATTTCTGACAGCAGGGGCATCTTTCACAGACGCACCACCAAATTTGAATACATGTAACATAAATGTACAAACGCTTTTTTGTGG
>DAIUBX010000095.1:0-8535 GCA_036846465.1 Bernardetia sp. | reverse complement strand
TATGATGCAAAAGGTTTAGTTTCTCTTTTGCATCGTTTGGGTTTCTCTTACAAAAAGACAAAACTTGTTCCAGCTAAAGCAGATACAGATGCTCAAAATGAAAGTTTAGTTGAAATTTTAGCTAAAATAGAAGGTTTAGATAGTGAAAATGAGGTTTTCTTGTTTTGTGATTCTGTCCATCCTCAATGGAATACACGCAGCACTTATGGGTGGATTCCAACAGGAGAAGAGTATGAAATAAAAAGTGTAAGTGGCAGAAAACGTATTAATTTAACAGGTACTCTAAATGTCAATGAGCCTAACGATGTGATTGTAGAAGAGTCTTCAACAGTAAATAAAGATGTCATTATTGCTTTTTTACAAAAAGTAGTAAAATGTTATCCTACAAAAAAGAAAATTTACATTGTTGTAGATAGAGCAAGTTATTTTACAGCCAACGTGGTAAAAGAATGGATAAAAAACTCTCCTGTTGAATTAATCTATTTACCTGCTTATTCTCCTAATCTGAACTTAATTGAAAGGCTTTGGAAGTTCATGAGAAAGAAAGTGATTGATACAGAGTATTATGAAACCTTCGCACTATTTCGGACAAAAGTCCTATCATTTTTTAAACATATCGACGATTACATAGATGAACTTGAGACTCTTTTAGTTCCAAATTTTCACGTCCAAAAGTCGAAAACCAAATTTTACTGAGTATACTCCTTTAGGAGTTACATATTGGTAGTATTTGTATTATCAATTCAAAAAAACACTATGTTAAAAGATATAATTAGCAAACTTCGCAAATACGAAATTTTGATTCGTAAAGCTGTCAATACCAGTATGCAGGGCGAAAGTCATTCTGTTTTTAAAGGTTCAGGGTTAGAATTTGATGATGTTCGTCAATATAATTATGGCGATGATGTTCGTACTATCAACTGGAATATTTCGGCAAAAGGACATGGCGCATATATCAACACTTATAAAGAAGAAAAAGAACAAAACGTTTTTTTTGTGCTTGATGTGAGTGCTTCACAGCGTGTGGGAGCGCAAGGACTGCAAAAATTAGATATTGGAAAAGAAATTTGTGGAGTGCTTACACTTTCGGCTTTGCGTGAACAAAATTCGGTAGGTTTACTTTGTTTTAGTGATAAAAAAGAGCGTTATGTACGTCCAGATAAAGGAAATAGACAAGCAGCACAGATTTTGAAGGTTATTTTTGATTTGAATCCTTCTTCTGACCAAACCAATCTAAGCAAAGCCATTACAATGGCTATGAATATCATTAAACGAAAAAGTGTAATGATTTTGGTTTCAGATTTTATTGATGAAAATTATGAAGCTGCACTAAAAGGAGTTGCCAAACAGCACGATTTAATTTGTATTCATTTGGGCGACCCAAGAGAACAAGATTTGCCTCAACTCGGAATTGTTCAGATTTATGACAAAGAATCTGGAAAATCAGTTTGGGTAAATACATCTTCAAAAGAATACCGCCAGCGTTTTGAAAAGCAGTTTGTACAAAAAAGAGAAGAACTAGAAAATCTTTGCAAACGCTATGGAGCAGATTATTTGTACCTAAGTACGCACGATGATTATGTTCCCAAACTGATAAAACTTTTTAAATTGAGAAAGACGAGAAGGAAATAACAACTATGAAAAAACTAATTATTCTATCCATCTTTTTTCTAGTGTCACTAAATTGTTATTCACAAGTTACTGAAATAAAAGGAAAAGTTCTTTGTACAAATACTGGAAAAACTCCTTTAGATGGAGCATATATAATAGTAAAGTATCCTCAAGAAATAACTATGGCTGATAGTTTAGGAAATTATGAGTTTTCTAATTTAGAATTGGGAAAAACGTATGATTTAGAATTAAAAAGTTTTTTGGGTTATGATAGTATAATTAAAAGAGTAAAACTAGAAGATACTGTTACAATCGTAAATTTTGAAGTAGAAATAGAATGTGAGTACAACAAACAAAAAGCCTTAGAAGACATCAAAAACAAAGAAATAAAACTGTTACTTAGTGGTGGAATTGCTCCAAGAGGAAATACAAAATTAGATACAAAATTTGAAAAAAAATTCAATTTAGAATACTATGATTTTGGATGTAATTATGTCCCTTCTGAATGTTTGGAAGAATATAACCAAACTATATCTGATTATCTGGATAAAATGTATGGCAATAAATGGAGAGAGAAAGTTAGGAAAGATGTCGTTTTTCTGAATTGATTTTTGCCGTTGTTGGTGTCTCACTAACGATTTCCATTAACCACAAAAAAAGCCTTTCAATTCCAAAAGAATTAAAAGGCTTTTTTCATAAATCAATATTTAATCAATACAATTAAGCAGCTTTTTTAGCTTTCATGCTTTCAGCACGACCTAAAGCTCTTTTAGCTTTGTTTATAATATCTGATTTTTTATGCTTCTCTACGATTGTTTCGTAAGCCTGTACAGCCATTGCAAAATCATTTTTAAGCTCATACGCCAAACCTAATTTCATTAAGTATTCTGGTGTAAAGAAATCATTTGGAGAATGATTTGATGCTTTTTTGTAATAAGTAATTGCTTCATCTAAGTTATTAAGTTCCATATAAGCATCTCCAATTAAAGAATACGCTCTAGCTTGAACTAAATAATCATCAGCATCAAATTGTTTCAAACTTTCGATAGCTTCATTGTATTTTCCTTGTTTCAAATAAGCTGTTCCAGCATAAAAAGCAGCCAAATCGCCAGCTTTTGTCATAGAATATTCGTCAGCAATTTTCTCAACACCTACTGTTGTAGTTGCATCACCTTTAAGAGCTGCATTCAAAGAATCTTTCTCAAAATAAAACTGTGCTGCAAAAAGTTCTTTTTGAGCCTCTGTTTCTTTTTTCTCTACATAAAATTGATAAACAAAAATACCTGCTATAATAAGAGTTATTGCGCCTAAGGCGATAAAAACACCAGTTCTGAGTCCTTTGTTTTCGCTTACTTCTAAGATACTTTGTTGTAAACGGTCAGCTTCTACGGCTTGATAAAACTGTTCTGTTCCAGCTTCAATATCTGAGTTTATTTCTTGTGCTTCAGTTTTTTCACCAGCTTTAGCTTGTGTTTTTACTGTTTTTTTGTCTGTTGTTTTTGCCATTTTGATTTTATGTTTGATTTTTTTTAACCCTAAGGGGCTTTAAGCTCCTTAAGGTTTTAAAGAACAAAAATTCGTTTGTTATTTCTTTATTAGCTCAAAATATTTATTCTTTTTGAATAAAATTTTAGGCTGCAAAGGTAATAAAAATATTTTTTAGGTTACTAATTCTTAATCCCTTTTTTTAGAAAAAATGTAATTCTGCTTCTAATTATTGGATTATTATTTAGAACTACCGTTTTTATTTTTATCATGATTAGTAACAGGATTTGGTTTTCCTTCCGAGTGAAATGAATCAGAAGGTGAAGGCGTAGCTACACGAGTACGAGAACCAACATGCTGAATAACCCACGATTTGCCCCAATTTTCCAATTCTTCTTTACTCCAAAGAGAAGGATAAAAAACCTGTCTTTGAAATCTAGGAGGAAGGTATTTTTGCCAATTTGTGCCTCCAGTTGCTGCAATGGCTTCTGTATCTCTGTTGAGATAGCGAACAGCAGCTTGAAAATGTGAAAGTCGCCAATCTACATTTACGAGGGCATCAAGTGTTCGGAGTTCTTCTATAATTTTATCTTTTAGATTAGAATCTTGAAGGCGATTAGAAAAAATAAACCACAAATTACGAGTTCGGCAGCGTTTGGTAAGTTTTAATAAATCTTCTGAATACTTGCGTTCGAATTGGCGTAAAGTAAGCGTTTTGAGTCCTGACTCGGTTTCTATTGCGCCTCTTTTCCAATACGCATAGCCAAACATTTCTTCAATACGTGAATGCTCATCAAATAAATCCCGCTGACTAGCTTCCACCAAAAAGCGAAAATCGGTACACAAAATTTCTATTTGACGGTATTGTGCTGACTGAAAACCACTAGCAGGAAGCAAAGACATTCTAAATTTCAAAAATTCATTATAATCCATTCCTTCCACCATTATTTCAAAGGAATTTACCAAATGCCTAAAATAACGATTCACACGTCGTATTTTTTCCAAAAATACTTTTCCATTCGCATCTTTGAGCCAACTTACTTGGTCTAGTTCGTGCATAATGAGCTTAAAATACAGCTCCGTTATTTGATGATAAGTAATAAAAATAGTTTCATCTGGAAAGTCTGTTTTTGGGTCTTGAAGGCTCAAAAGCGTATCTAAATGGATATAATCCCAATAAGTCAAGTAATTGGCATACAACAAACCATCTAAATAAGCCGTCAAATCTTGTCCCATTGACTCATATTTGATAGCTAGTAATTTTACTTTTTCTTCTATTTCAGGTGTAAGTTTGAAATCCATGTTTTTTGGAAAAATGTATATCTTTTTTGTACTAGTGCGATTTTAGGAAAGTAAAAATAAGAAAAAATGACCTACTTTGTTGAATCTTTTTGAGTTTTTCGATAGAAAGAGATTTTTGAAGGATATTTTTTTGATTAAACACAGAGTTCAAAGAAAAACAAAGAGGAATGAACTGAAAGTCAAGCGTAGCCAAACTACATTTTAACCACAGAGTTAAAAGAGAGAAAAGAGGAAATACATGTATATTTAATTCATACTTTTGAAACCTAACTTCTAAATTTATTACAATGAAATTACCTTCATTACCCAATTTACAATCCCTAATTCCCATTTTCCATTATCAATTACGGCTTTTTCTGACTGCATTGATGTTTTATACTCGTATTCCTGTTCCAAAATGGGTGGGTTATAGCGATGAACAGCTCAATAAATCTTCTATTTATTTTCCTTTTATTGGTTGGCTTGTTGGTGGAGTGAGTGCGTTTGTTTTTTTGGGAAGTGAATTTTTGTTTTCTCCTTATGTAGCTATCGTTTTGAGTATGATTGCTACTATTTTGATGACAGGAGCTTTTCATGAAGATGGTTTTGCTGATGTTTGTGATGGTTTTGGAGGAGGCTGGGAAAAACTCAAAATCTTGGAAATAATGAAAGATTCTAGGATTGGAGCGTATGGAATGATTGGAATGGCTCTTTTATTACTTCTAAAATATACAGCTTTGCTTACTCTTTTTGAGTTTATGGCTGCTAATTCATTCAATTCTTTTTGGATAATTTTCTTAATAGGACATAGTTTGAGTCGTTTTACTGCACTTACTTTTGTTTATACGCATGACTATGCTCGTGAAGATTTGTCTAGTAAAGTCAAACCGATTGCAAAACAGCTTTCTGCTACCGAAATTATTGTTAGTTCTATTTTTGGATTTTTGCCTATTTTTCTTTTTTCGCCTTGGGCAGTTGGTGCGCTTGTCATTGCGCCACTTTTTGCGCTCAAATTTTATCTCGGTTATTATTTCAAAAAATGGATTGGAGGATATACAGGCGACTGTTTGGGAGCGACTCAACAAATTTCAGAAGTAGTCATTTATCTTTATTTTATTGGTGTTTTGAAACTTTTGGGAAGTTTATAATTGAAATTTTAACAAAAAAGATAAATATATTAATATTTTTCAACAAATAAAAATTAAACTTTCTGCTTACTAAAGTGTCTAAGGTGAATGTTTTTAATTTAAACTATTTATCTAAACCCTTTTTCTGATGGAGTCTTTTTTTTACTCTTCCATTTTTCTATTGCTCTCATTTTTTATTTTTTCCGTTTCCAATTCTGCCTCTGCCCAAAATTATAATTTAGAAGGCAAAATTTTAGAAAAAGAAACCTCTGAACCTCTCATTTCGGCTAATGTTGTTCTTCGTTTTGCTAGTGATACTTCCAAATTTGTTTTTGCTACGACAGATTTAGAAGGTAATTTCAAATTTCAAAATCTTACTCAAAAAGAATATATTCTTCAAATTAGTTATGTAGGTTATCAAAATTATTCAAAAAGTATTGTTTTATCACAACAAAATACAGTTTTAGAACCCATTTTAATAAACGAAAGTACGCTTTTAGCTGTAACTGTTGAGGGAAGACAAACCGTTTCTGAACAACTAGGAGATACAACACAATACAACGCCTCTGCTTTCAAGACTGAAAAAAATGCCGATGCCGAAGCACTTTTGAAAAAAATGCCTACTATTACTACCGAAAATGGACAAATACAAGCGCAAGGCGAACAAGTAGGAAAAGTTTTGGTTGATGGAAAAGAGTTTTTTGGAAATGATGCAAAAACAGCTTTAAAAAATATTCCTGCCGAAATTATAGATAAAATTCAAGTTTTTGACCAAGAAAGTGACCAATCCCGATTTTCAGGTGTTAGTGATGGAAATACCGTCAAGACGATAAATATTGTTACCAAAAAAGATAGCCGAAACGGTCAGTTTGGTAAAATTTATGGTGGTTATGGAACAGACGACCGTTATGTTGGAGGTGGAAATCTTAATTTTTTTAATGGAAAACAACGTATTTCTGTCATCGGAATTACAAATAATGTTAGTCAGCAAAATTTTTCTACACAAGATTTATTGGGTGTTGTGGGTTCTGAAAATAATACGCAACGTTGGAGAAGAGATAGAGGAAATCCAAGTGATATAAATAATTTTTTAGTAGGTGGACAAAATGGAATTACACAAACGCACAGTATCGGAATTAATTATTCTGACGAATGGGGAAAGAAAATCAGTATTGCAGGAAGTTATTTTTATAATTGGAGTGATAATGCCTCTACAACGAACCTAACAAGAGATTTTTTCTTACAAGATGATGCAGGTGGAACAGTTCAAAATCAATTTTATAATCAAAATCAAAATAGTACAAATACAAATCAAAATCATCGTTTTGCTGTCCGTTTTGAATACAAAATTGATTCTGTAAATGAACTTATCTTGACTCCAAGATTAAATCTACAAAATTATGAAAGCACTTCAGGCACAACTGCTTCTACATTTTTAGATGATAATTTTTTATTAAATCAAACAACTAACGGTTTTGGAAATAATTCGACAGCTCTTAATTTTGAAAATGACGCACTTTTTCGCCACCGTTTCAAAAAACGTGGTCGCACTTTTTCTGTAAAACTGAATACACAAGCAAATTTACAAGATGGAACAAGTACGCTTTTAGCAAATGTAGAAGGTTTTAAAAGTGCTGATACGCTTAATCAAGAAACATTTAACAAACAAAATGATGTTCTTTGGGCGACAGAGTTACAATACACAGAACCTCTTTCTGAAAAATCTAGTTTGCAGGTTCAATACGAATATTCAAACAATCAAATCAAAAATGAAAGAGAAACCTTTGATATTTTGTCAGAATTAAATCAAGGTACAGAGCAAAACAGAATCTTGAATAATCAACTTTCTAGCAACATTGGAAGTGATTATTTGTATCATCAAGCAGGTTTGGGATATAGTTATCGCACCAAAAAACTTAATATCAATACAAATTTTACGTATCAAAATGCAACCTTAGATGGAGGGCAAACTTTCCCTTTTGAAACCAATTTTACTAGAACATTTCAAAATATTTTGCCTAGAATTGTCATTCGATACGAAATTTCAGAAAATAGCAATCTTCGTTTGATTTATCGTTCTTCTACTCGTAATCCACAAATTACACAGCTTCAAGAAGTGGTCAATAATAGCAATCCTTTACAGCTTTCTGTGGGTAATGAAAACCTTAATCAACAAGTAGAAAACCGTTATATTGCCCGTTATTCATACAATAATCCTGATAAACGCATCAATTTTTTCACTTTTGCCTACATTAGACACGCAAATGATTACATTACAAATTCTACTTGGATAGCGCAGCAAGATTCGATTTTAGTTGGGGATATTTTATTAAATGAAGGCGTTCAACTTACTCGTCCTGTCAATGTTGATGGATATATTACGAGCCGTTTAAATGCCATGATTGGTATTCCGTTTTGGAAACTCAATTTGAATTTTAATAATCAATTTGCTTACAACAGAATGCCTACTTTTATTAATGGACAAAAAAATATAGCTAATAATTATGTCTTTACAGAAGGTTTGACAGTAAGTAGTAATATCAATGAAAAAATAGATTTCGGAATTACCTATAATTTGGGTTACAATATTGTCGAAAACACCATCCAGCCACAAGCAGACAATAATTTTATTACACATAGTGTAGAATTTAGAAATCTATTTTTGTTTAAAAAAGGATTTTTATGGCAAAATGATATTACTTATCAAAGCTATAACGGTCTTTCTGATAGTTTTAATCAAAATTATTTGTTGTGGAGTATGAGTGTAGGAAAGCGTTTTATGAAAGACGAACGAGCAGAATTAAAATTGACCGTTTTTGATTTATTGAACCAAAATAACAGCATTTCTAGAAATGTTACCGAAACTTATGTAGAAGATATACAAACACAGGTTTTAAATCGTTATTTCATGGTAAGTTTTTCTTATATGATTCGTCATTTTAAAAGTACCAAAACTAAAGAATTAGAAAAACAAGGGCGTGGGGAAGGCAAAAAAAGAAGAAGTGAAGAATATTGATTTTAATGAGAGTTA
>DAIUBX010000094.1:0-8541 GCA_036846465.1 Bernardetia sp. | reverse complement strand
TCTAACGAACAAATAATTTGAGTTTGCATCAGAAAAGTAGCAGGATTGGGTAAATTTCTGTCGTTTTTAATAAGGTCTATTTTTAGATTTTCGTAGGTTTGAAACTTACTTTTTATGAGTGAGTTGATGTGTTGTAAATTTATTCCTCTCAAAATTTCGCTATCGTCTGTTCTTTCAAAAAGAGTTATTTTATATTTATAAATCTGAATTGTATTTGTAAGATTTTGATTTAATTTATCATTTATTCCTAAAAATAAATAGCCTTCTCTAAAATAAATGGGTGTAATTCCGACAGGGACAATCTCTAAATTTTGATGTATCCAATCATAAATTTGTTTTCCTTCCTTTACACTTTCATTAATTTTGGGTAAGGCAAACTCAACCACATTTTCTATTTCTTGCATCATTTCATCGTCTTTCAAAATAGAAGTATAAGTCAATTTTAGATTTTCAAAACCAGCTTTAGAGAGCTTTTTGGGAAAACTTTCAGATAAAAGTTGTTTGTTTTCTTTTATTTGAAGTAAATTATTATAATGAAAAAGCAAATCTGAAAAAGTAGGATATAATTTTACTTCATCAAATTGTTTTTTTGTATATTGTAAATATGCTAAAAGCATATATTTTTTGTACTCAAAATCAATCAGACCTTGTGTAATCCAGTCTGGAGAAAGAAATTTTGAGTTCATATTTGAATTTTGATTTGAAGAATTTGATAAGCTCATTAGATAAATGTTTTGTTCTTTATCTAAAATAACAAATATTGTTCTAAATTCAAATATTTTTTCAAAAAATAACATTAAATTCTGACGTGAATACCTTTTTCAAAAAGTTCTTTTTTTAGAATTGGAACAGGAATTTCTCCAAAGTGAAAAATACTTGCAGCAAGGGCAGCATCGGCTTTTCCATTTTCAAAAACATCTACAAAATGCTGTACGTTTCCAGCACCACCAGAGGCAATAATTGGAATACTGCAAATCTGACTTAATTTTGAATAGACATCACAAGCAAAACCATTTTTTGTTCCGTCGTGGCTCATTGAGGTAAATAAAAGCTCTCCTGCTCCTCGTTCTTGTGCTTCTTTTGCCCATTCGTATAAGTCAATTCCTAAGTTTTTGCGTCCTCCTCCTGTGTGTACTTCCCATTTTCCTGCTTCATTCATTTTGGCATCAATGGCAATAACAATACATTGATTACCAAATCTTTTGGAAGTTTCTTCGATAAGTTTTGGATTCAGAACGGCAGCCGAATTAATCGTAACTTTATCAGCACCAGCTTCTAATAAAACAGAAACATCTTCAATACTACTCACACCACCACCAACTGTGAAAGGAATATTTAAGTTTTTGGCAATTCGGAGAGCTAATTCTTTGAGTGTTTTTCTTTTTTCATGAGTCGCTGTTATATCTAAAAAAACAAGCTCATCAGCTCCTTCTTTTGCATATTTTTCGCCTAACTCAACAGGGTCGCCAGCGAAACGGAGTTCTTCAAACTGAACTCCTTTTACGGTCTGACCATCTTTTATATCTAAACAAGGGATTATTCTTTTTGAAAGCAAAATATATGTGAATTGTGAATGGTAAATTGTGAATTATAAATGAAATACGAATACACTATTTTAATTAAATTGTAATTCTGTTTTCATAAATTGCTTTTCCTACGATTGCGCCATCAACGCCTAATTTATCAAGTAAAATTAAATCGTCTTGACTGGTTACGCCACCACTTGCAATGACTGTAAGAGTAGGGAATTTAGTTTTTAATTCTCCATAAAAATCCGTATTCAATCCTTCTAATGCACCATCTTTGGTAATATCAGTACAAAAAAACTGTGTAAGTCCTTTTTGTTTCCAGTTTTCAATAAACTCAAAAATAGTAAACTCACTCTCTTTTTTCCATGCATCTGTAAGAAGTTTTTCTCCACGTACATCAGCAGCTAATAAAATAGAATTTCCTCCAAATTCAGATAACCAACTTTCAAATAAGTCTGGACTTTTTACGGCTATACTTCCTACACTTACCATCTTTGCGCCACTAGAAAGAATACTTTTAATAGAATCTGAATGACGAATTCCACCCCCAAAGTCGATAATTAAATCGGTTTGAGAAGCTATTTTTTCTAAGACTTGTAAATGTTGAGGCTTTCCTGCTTTTGCGCCATCTAAGTCGACAATATGTAGGCGTTTTATTCCCTTATCTTCAAAGATTTTGGCTTGGTCTAAAGGGTCTGAATTGTATATTTTCTGAGTGTCGTAATCGCCATGCGTAAGACGGACACATTTGCCATCAATTAAATCAATGGCAGGAATGAGTTGAAGATTCATTTTTTTTGTTTTAGTAATTTTTGAAAGAGAATATTACAGATTATTTATTTCTTCTTCTGAAAGTCCTGTACTTTCTATAATTATATTGATAGGAATGTTATTAACTTTTAGAATTTTTGCTATGTCACGAGCTTTATCTTTTTCTGCTGTGTAAATAACACTTTTTTCAATTCTAACTCCTTCTTGAAAACGATTATAAATAAGTTTAGATTTTTTGTCTAGGTTTTCATAACGCATTTTTTCCCTAGCTTCCTCTAAACCTTTTGCCTTAAATTCATCTTTTATTTCACTATTTTTTAAGAAATAAATCCATTCATCTAAAGTATCTTTTGCTACATCATCAAAATTATTTATTTTCAAAATATAGTATTTTGGAAAAATATCAGCTACTTCTTTCACATCAAATTCGTCTTTTTGATTAGAAGTAGGCAAAAGAATATCTCCCAAATGAGTTCCTACAAAATTTCCTTTATATTCATAAATATAATCTTTGCCTTGTCCCAATGAAAAATAGACAATATTTATAGAATAGATTTTTCTTATAGTTCCGTAGGCTTCCCCTAACTTGATATATTCAGTTACTAATTTGGAAACTCCGTAAATCATTCGTTGAAAATAATCAATCTCTGGTGTATTTTGAAGTTCTACCAAAACGAGTTCTCCTTTTTTAGTTCTTACTAAAATATCAACTCTATTGAATTTATCTCGTAGTTCTTCTTGGTTTCCTTCGCTTTCTAAAATACGCTCAATTTTAAGGTCAAATTTTAGAAGTTCAGTAAGAAAACCCTCCAAAATTCCAAAATTTGCCTTATGACGAAGCATTTTTTTGATTGCCCAATCAAATTGAATTAGTTTCATAGTTTATTTTTTAACTTTAGCTACCACCAAACCTACTTCTAAAATCGGACTTAATGGGTCTGCTTGAGGTAGAGCATGTCTAATTTTAAACGTATAAGTTCCTTTTTCTAATTTGAAGTTACTCATTACTTTTTGTTGTGTATCAAATGTATCGCCTACACCTTGACCTAATGGAGCATTTTGTTCATCACGAAGCGCAAAATCTACTTTTTCTTCTGTTGCTTTTCCGTCTGGAGTTTCGTGAGTAAGGATAAGCAATACATTTTTGTAAGGAATACTAATTCCATGGCGAAGTTCGATAGAAATGTCATACATTCCTTCTTCTTCTACATTTACTTTATAGGTTTTTTCGTCGCTTATGCTCCATTTAAAACCAACTGAATTTACATCTTCGTGGTTTCTATAAATATTATTTTCATCACAAGAAGAAAATAGAAATAAAATAACTAAAGTAAGAGTTGGGAAAATAGACTTAATGGAAATAAATTTGATAAATTTCATGATAGTTTTTTGTTAGTTAGTGAGTTTTGAAAAATGTTGTTTTATTGTTGGTGTCGCTGCGCTAAAACACCAACAATGGTGTGAACAGACATCTTGTCTGTTATTGTATTTGTAATTTTATTCAGACTAGAAGTCTGAACTACTTTATATTCTTAATATTCGTGAACAAACTCCATTCCTGCATATTCGATTTCGATTTCGTTTAAAATATCAAACACTTCTGCTGCACTACGAGCTTGAACAAGTCGCATTCTAAATTGTTTTACTCCTCTAAGACCTTTAAAATAAGAACCATAATGATTTTTCATTTCATTAATTGCTACTATTTCGCTTTTTTTCCATTCTAAAGAAAACATAAAGTGTTTTCTACAAATATCCAAACGCTCTTCTAAAGTTGGAGGAGGCAAAAGTTCTCCTGTTTTGAGATAATGCTTAATTTCTCTAAAAATCCAAGGATAACCAATGGCAGCACGTCCTATCATAATTCCATCGACACCAAAACGATTTTTGTATTCTAATGCTTTTTGAGGAGAATCAATATCGCCATTTCCAAATATTGGAATGTGAATATCAGGACTATTTTTGACTTCTGCAATGTACGACCAATCAGCCTGACCTGTGTACATTTGTTGGCGAGTGCGTCCATGTATAGAAAGAGCTTGAACACCAACACCTTGCAATCGCTTTGCAACCTCTAAAATTTTGATGGAATCGTGATCCCAGCCCAAACGAGTTTTGACTGTAACTGGAAGGTGTGTCTTGTTTACAATTTCTTTAGATAATAATTCCATTTTAGGAATATCTTTTAAAATAGCTGCTCCTGCGCCTTTACAAACTACTTTTTTGACAGGACAACCAAAATTTATATCCAAAACTTCTGGATTTTCACGTTCTACAATTTCGGTAGCTATAAGCATAGACTCCAATTCAGCACCAAAAATCTGAATGCCGACAGGACGTTCGTAATCAAAAATATCTAATTTTTCTACACTTTTATCAGCATCTCTAATCAACCCTTCTACTGAAATAAATTCTGTGTACATCATATCTGCGCCACAGGCTTTACAGACGGCACGAAAAGGAGGATCACTTACATCTTCCATCGGTGCAAGTAAAAGAGGGAACTCTCCTAACTCTACATTTCCAATCTTTACCATTTTTTTATTCTCTAATTTTTTTAATTTTAACTTTTTCCTCAAAAGTGAATTTTTGACACTACAAATTTACGAAAAATACTAGCTTAATTATAATTCTCTTTTGTTAGTTTTGATAAATAAAGAATTTGAAATTTTGTTAACCTATATGGCATAAACAAATATTTTGTTTGTTCAGAATGGTAAGTAGTCGTACAAAATTAACAATACATATAACTGATTAGCGAGTGATTTATATGATTTGGCTTCGCCGGGCTATCGGCTTTAAGATGAAATACAAGATAAATACAAATACTGATAATAGTAGTTGTTTTTTTAATACTTATTTAATTCTCATTGTATTATCCTGTAATTATCATATTGATCATAAAACCGATAGCTCGGCGAAGCCAAATCACTCGCTAATTATGTCCTACTACTTAGATGTATAAAAATAATGTATCTTCATCACTCAATTAATTTTACTAATTTTGTAATTAAATTCTCAATTTTTAAAAAAAGGTAATTACTCCATGTATAAAGTAAAAGAAACTGAGTCAGCTTTAGAAGTGCGTAGCAAAACAACGATGGGATTTGTTTGGACAGGGTTATTTTTGATGATTTTTTTTGTAAGTACTTATATGGGATTTGAGTATGTGTCCATAAAAACAGAGCGTACATTAAAAGAAGTGGTAGGTGTCTCTGATATTCAAAAAAGTAAAAAAAAGAAGTCTAAATCTAAGAAAGAAGATAAAATAAGTACAACTGAAATTTATTGTTATACCACTTATTTTAGCTTCAAAGAAGGATTTAAGGAAGATTCTGTTCTTTTATCTCAAATTATTCGAATGGATAGAGGCTATTCTTCGGCAATCAAGGAGGCTAGTTTTGTTTTTCATTATAACCCTACTTTTATTACTTTACAACAAAATCGTTACCCGTTGCGCCGAATTTCTGATGTTACTTTTACACAAGAAGAAGCTGTAAGTAAAAAATTTAATGATTTTATTGAAAATAAAAATAAACCTTCTCTTTTTACTATTTGGGATTGGTATATGGGATATTGGGGAATTGCAGCAGGAATTTCTTTTTTAGGACTTTTATTTTTGAGTGTGAGTGGGCGTTATCAATTAGCCTATTTTGATAAAATAAAACACACTTTTTTTATCAAAAATTATGGTCTTTTAGGTTTTGTGGGAGAAGAAGGAGATTGGAAAGATATCAAAAAAATTATTTATCAAGACAAACAAACAGCTCATAAGAAAGGAATTTTCTTTGTCGTTAAAATAAAATCAGATACTCCTAGCAAAAAATATAAAACTAAAAAAATCTATTTCACGCATCATACAGACGCAATTTCAAAAGAAGTTGCTCAAAAAATAGCTGATTTAATCCGTCCGATAACAAAACCAAATTCTGAAAAAAACAAACTTGAAATAGAATAAAAAATAGTAAAGGAAAAGGCGTGCCTTTTCCCTACCGTTGATTTAGATAGTTTAGCCTCTTGCTTTTTTGATAAGTTCTTCCATTTGCTGTAAATGATGTTCGAAGGCACGTCTTCCTGTCGGAGTAATTTTATACGATGTATTCGGACGTTTGCCAATGAATTTTTTACGAACTTCCATATAACCACATAATTCTAAAGCTGCCACATGACTCGCCAAATTGCCGTCTGTAAGGTCTAAAAGGTGTTTCATGGTCTTGAATTCTATCCAATCTTCTATCATCATGGCTGCCATAAGCCCCAAACGAATACGATTATTGAATTCTTTGTCCATATCGGTGATAATACTGCGTAAATCTGCCATACATTTTAAAAGTTAAGTGTTAATTTTTTATGAAAAATAATTAATTTTATAAAGTCTATTTGATTTGAATATTGTTTGATAAGCAAAGTAAAAGATTAGAAGTTGAATTTGCAAGTGATTTGAGCAAAAAACTAAAATAAATTACAAGTATTTCTAAAAAGTAATATAAAAATCTTTCAAAAGATTGACAAACTCATCTGTATAACCTCTATTCAAATCAATATCTTTTTCGTCTTTTGATTTATAAATGACAAAATTTGTTTCCTTTATTTTAGTTTTATCTTCATTTTTATCAAAATTATTTCGTTTAAACTTGACTATCATTCTAAAAATTCCTTGTTCTTTTCTAGTATAGACATTTAATTTTTTTTGAGGGAATAATTTATAATTTTCTGCTTTTTTGATAAAAATATCCATTTCGAAGGCAGGAAGTAGAATATCACATTTGCCATCTGGAGAAAGTAATTTATCAATAGAATTTAATAAATCATCAAAAGAAAGAGCTTCGCTATGCAAAGCTAAATTTTTAGAATTATTTTTTGTTTTGGATTGATGAAGAAAAAAAGGAGGATTGCTTATAATATGGTCAAATTTAGTAAGGTGATTTTCTGAAAAATCCTGTATTGATTGATTAAAAATTTCTAATCTATTTTTATAGATACTTCTTTCAAAATTTCCTTTTGCTGCTAAAAATGCTTCTTTTTCTATTTCTACGGCAGTGATTTTTGGATTTTTAGTATCAGTTCGTTGCGCCAACATTAAAGACAAAAGTCCTGTTCCTGTTCCAATATCTAAGATAGATTTACTTTCTGCAATATCAACATAACCACCAAAAATACAAGCATCTGTACAGATTTTCATGGCGCAATTTTCTTGAGCGATACTGAATTTTTTGAATTTGAACATTTGATGTAGGGGCGAGGGACGAGAGATTAGGGAATAGGAAATAGGAAATAAGAGTATAGGAATTAGGAGCGAGGAAATGGGAATTAGGAAATGGAGAATACAGGAATTAGGAATAAAAATGTAAATTTACACTTTTTTAATACACGCCTTTTACGGTATTATCCCAGCCATTTTGTTGGAAAAGTATCATTTTTCGTCCATTTTCAGGCAAATCTACAATCAATAAATGATAATTATCTTTTAATGACATTCTATAACCAAAAGCTCTTTGCCCGTCTTTTATTCCAAATTGTGAAATGTTAGGCAAAAACTTCTCTAATTGATGCACTTCAAAATTGGGTTTATCAGACGATGCAAAAACATATTTTTTTTCTTCTTCTAATTGATTGGTATTTACAAATTGTTTTCTATCAAAATCATAAATTCTTTCAATGGGTTGCGTTTTAAATGTTGAAATAGTAGAATCTGCTTTGTGTTCTCGCATATAAGAGATTTTATTTTTTGCAATAGCAATCGAAGTATTTATGCCGTAATTTATATCACTAATTTCTTTCAAACGTGCAGGAGTAGCAAAATACGCTACGGCAGCCTTATAAGTTCGGAATGTACTTGGTTTCAAATCTTGTAAGATAGTGATGCGTTCCAAAAACTCACTTTCTGTCAGGTGTGTGCTAGAATCAATTTTGTATTTATCAAAACGTTCTTTTATTTCTTCCAATGTGTAGTAGGTATATTCTTGAACAGTCTTATCTTTGGTGGTAATTTGTGCTTTTAGTGTATTAAAAGCAAAATTAATTGATAGAAATAGAACTGTAAAAGCAACAATTAAATTTATTTTGTCTATAATGGTTATAATTTTCATGATTGTAAAGATAGGTGCATAATTATTTTAAATAGTCAGATATTCAAATTTCCTTCTTAATTTATTCAAAATTACTCAATTTACGAAAAATTTAATTTTGCTTTTATTTGGTTGTTTTATGATCAGATACTTGATTCAGATGATAAAATTAA
>DAIUBX010000093.1:7553-8546 GCA_036846465.1 Bernardetia sp. | reverse complement strand
GATTATGAGTCAGGTGCTCTAACCAACTGAGCTATAGGCCCTATTTTTTAGTATTAGAGAACCCTTTATTTTAAAAGGGAATGCAAATCTAAGAAAGAATTTGTATATCTACAAGTCTAAAGATAAAAAAATAGTTCAAAAATCTTTTTTTTAATCAATTTTTTGAAATAGAAGTAAAATAGGCTTAAAAATTAGGATATAATTTGAATAAGATTTGATAGAATACAAGATTATTTTTTTCTTTGAATAAATTTATATAGATTGTACTATTAATCTCTATTTTTCACACCCCCTTTTTTCTAAAAAAATAAAAATAAACAACTGAAGTAGATTAGAATTAAATTTATTAAATAATTTATTTCCAAGAAATTTCGTTTTTTATATATCATTTAAGCAAAAACCTATTCAATCAATTGTAATTAGTTTTTTGTTCATTTAATCATTTTGCACTTTAATCAGAATTAAATTTATTCGTATGGCAAATAAAAAATATTATGCAGTAATGCTGATTGACGACAACGAGATCGACAATCTTATCAATCAGAAAATGATTCAGACAGCAGAAATTTGTGATAAAATTTATACACACTCAGGTGCAAAAAGTGCTATTGAATTTTTGCGTAATGTAGAAAAAATTGCACAAGATATGCCTGATAATAAGGTTCTTCCACAGATTATCTTTTTAGATATTGATATGCCTCTGATGGACGGTTTTCAGTTCTTAGATCAATTTAATACACTTTCAGATTTTACTCAAAATTACTGTAAAATTGTAATGCTTACTTCTTCCATCAATCCAAAAGATATGAGTAAGGCCAAAAATTATAATTTTGTACGCAAGTATATCAACAAGCCTCTTACGCACGAAACCTTGCGTGAATTGGAAGTTTAATTTAGAAAATAGCAATCAAACTATTAAAAAACTGTTCTTTAGATTACCTTCTTATGTAGTCAAAAGAACAGTTTTGTTATTTATCTAATCCATAACACAAT
>DAIUBX010000093.1:0-7543 GCA_036846465.1 Bernardetia sp. | reverse complement strand
AAAACAAAAGAGAAGCAAAAAACCTTTGTTTTTTGATGCGATTAACCTATCCATAACACAATATCTCTTACTACTCCTTTTATTTTTCATGCACATACAACTATTTACAGCTGATGCCATACAGCCTTATATTCGAAATTTGGCTTCACTTAGAATAGAAATCTTTGAAGAGTATCCTTATTTATACGACGGAGATTTTGATTATGAACAAGTATATCTATATTCTTATATTCACGCCAAACATGCAGCCGTAGTTCTTGCCTTTGATGGAAAAGACGTAATTGGAGCTTCTACTTGCATTGCTTTGGAAGAATCAGATACTTTTATCCAGTTTCCATTTATAGCAAAAGGATATGATATAAGCAAAGGTGTTTATTTTGAAGAATCAGTTCTCAAAAAACAATATAGAAATCAAGGTATTGGAGTGCGTTTCTTTGAGGAGCGAGAAAAATGGGCTGCCAATTATTTTCAGAAAAAAAATATAACTGAGGGACAATTTACTACCTTTTGTGGTATCAATCGTCCAGATGATCATCATCTTCGTCCTAAAGGATATCAAAATTTAGAAAACTTTTGGAAACACAGAAACTACAAACAACAACCTGATTTGCAAACTCAAATTACTTGGAAAGAAATAGGAAAAGAAGAACCAGAACCTCACGATCTTACTTTTTGGATAAAAGAATGGAACAAATAAATAGACCAATTTTTAACAACAAAACCCTTTTCAAAAATATTTTTGAAAAGGGTTTTGTTGTTAAAGATAAGAAAAGCAACATAAAGGAGATTATTCTCCGTCTGTATTAGCTCCATCTACCACATCTTCTAATTTTTCTTCTTCTATATCCTCATCATTTTTCTTGAACTTTTCTAATTCTTCATAAGCAGCATACTTGTAAGAACCATACTTTGCACGAGTAAAGGCAGCAGCAGCTTGTTCTGATTGATTTAGTGTTTGATAAAACATACCAAGAGCAAAATTATATTGTGCTTTAGTTTCAGCGTCAATACCTGGAAATTGAAGTAAATCTTCTAATGTTTTGATAGCATCTTGTGTACTTCCAGTTTTGTGTTGCGAAATAGCTTTAATAAATACTACTGCATAATTTTTTGGTTGTGAAGCCAAACATTCGTCAGCAGATTTAATAGCATCTTCATATTTACGAGATTCTAGTTGAAGTTCTGAAAGATCAGCAAACTTTTGAGAACGTTTTACAGCATTTGGCTCTGTTTGAATAGAAGAAAGTTGGTGGTCAATGACAGCAGACTTATCTGTTGATTTGGCTGCAATTTTCACTAAAAGGTCGTGTGCTTGAGAGAAATCTTTACGCATTTCTAAGGCTTTCTCTACTAATTCTTTACTTCTGTTCAAGTCATAAACTTTAAAATAAGAAAGAGCAATTGCATGGTAATATTGTGGCATTAACTTAGTGATACGAGCCATAAAAGGCCCTACACTTGCTTTATCAAAGGCTTTTTCTTTCTCATCATACATTTTCAAGTTATGATATGCAAAGCCAAGTTCGTAGTAATAACGAGCAATTTCTTTTGGATTATCTGTTGCTAAAGTCTCTGTTGCTTTCAACATTGCATTTTTAGCTTGTTCATACTTTCCTGTTGCATTGCTATACTTTGCTTCGTAATAAAGAACATTCAAATCGTCTGGAGCAAACTTTTTGAGGTCTGCAACATGCGCACCAGCTTCTTCTAAGCGTTTGGTTCTATCCAAAATCAAAACAATATTGAGTTTGTAATCTGTTTTTCTTTTTGGATCTGTATCATACTTGAAAGCACTCTGATAAGAAGCTACTGCCTCATCATACTTACTTGTAATTTTATACAGACGAGCCAAACGCTCATGAGCATCTACAAAATCTTTTTTGATCGATACTGTTTTTTCTAAAGAGGCGATTGCAGCGTCAGCATCACGCAGCACTAAGTGACACAAAGCCTTGTTATAGTGATACTTATAAACAGAAGGGTCTTTCTGCACAGCAATATCAAACTGCTCAAGAGCTACTTTCCATTGTTTTTGTTTACGAAAATTTTCACCTTTTACAAAAGCATCTAATGCTTCTCCAGGATTTTGAGCCTGTGTAAAAGTATTTGTAAAGAAGAAACCTATAATAAAAATAGGCACTAAGAGTAATTTAAATTTCATATTGATACCGTTTTATGTAACGAAATAGAATAGGTAATATTTTTAGTATAATTAAAACAAATAATTATTATTTTTGTTTGCAATTTATCCATTAAATAGATATTTTTTAAAAAAATAAAAAACTTACTCATTTCACTTTAACTAAATTTCTTACCAATATAATAAAGGACTGTAAATAAGACAAATACAAAGCCTTTTATTTGAAAATTATTTTAAAGATTATTTTTTATCTAAAGTATAAGCTAAACAAGTTGGGATAAGACAAACGCCAAGACAAGCAATATTTGTATTTTTTTGAGTTTTGCTTGAATACATATTTTTAAGTACATATTTTTAATTGACATCTCACAACCCAACTGACTGTTTCGCAAACCATGTGCCACGAAAATTATTTGAAACAGAATTTAGTGTATCAATTTCTTAGTAAAGAAGATTTGAACTCGCTTTCACCTAAAACGTTGTACTCTCAATTTTCTTGTATAAGAAACTCAAATAATATGCTGAATATCTAAATTTTATGTTAAAAGATAAATCTACCTTGTATAAATGGAAAAATGCTTAACTTTGTGAGTGTTAGACGTTGCAAAGTTACTATTTTTTTGCACAAAGTAAGTTTTTTAGACTAAAAAAATAGGTTAATCGCATCAAAAAACAAAGGTTTTTTGCTTCTCTTTTGTTTTTCTGCCATTGCCAACGTCTTGTTATCTTCGATAACAGACGATTGTCAAGGCAAAAAAACACATTCTCCCTTCGCAAGCGTTCTTTATCGAAGATAAAGAACGTTGCGAATGGGGAAAAACACGCTAAAAGGTGAAAAACATCCAAATTAGATGCGATTAACCTACTAAAAAAACATTACTATAAGATTTATTTTAAAAAAAACATCCCTAACTTCACAAATAATTATCAAAATTCTCGTGATAATAAAATTAGGAGTATTATTATTTTTATCAAAAAATTGATGTATCTACTCAAAATATTTTTTATAGCATTACTTTCAGTATTTTTATTTGTTCTAAATGCAAATAATAGTTTTTCTCAACGAAAAAAACAACTTGAGAAAGAACGTTCTACTATTTTAAATAGAATCACAAATACGAATCGAATACTAAAACGAACTCAAAAAGAGAAAAAAACTACTATAAGTTCGCTATCAGCCATAAATGGACAAATAAATCAGAGAAAACAACTCGTTCAAGTTATCGGAAAAGAATTAAAATTACTTGACGAATCCATTAAAGACAATCAGAATATTGTAGAATCCCTAGAAAAAGATTTGGCAGAACTCAAGCATGAATACGGCATTATGCTTTATTTAGCGTATAAAAATAATAGTCGTTATGAAAAACTCTCTCTTCTTTTAGCATCTAATTCTATTAATGAACTTTTGGCTCGTTTGCGTTATTTTCAAAAATATAATTTACTTAGAAGGGAGCAAATCAAACAAATAGAATATGTTAGACAAAATCTAAGTAAACGAACTTCTCAACTACAAGAAAACAAGATAGAAAAACAATCTCTCTTAAAAGTTCAGACTAAGGAAGAAAAAGAACTGGCAGCCTTAAAAAGCAAACAAAAACAGATTCTTCAAAAATTTAAAGTAAAAGAATCAAAACTACTTTCAGACCTTAATAAAGAGCGCAAAATATTAAAAGAAGTTGATAATCTAATTAGTAAAACTATTAATAATTCAGAGTTTTCGGCAAGTTTGTCAGCAAGTGAAAAAATGACATCTACTTCTTTTGCAAAGTCTAAAGGAAGAATCGTTTGGCCTGTCAAAAATGGTTTTATTTCGGCTCATTTTGGTATTCAGCCTTATTTGCCAGAAGAAGAAGGAAAGCCTGTCGTGAAAATAGAAAAACTAGGTATTGATATTCAAACACAACCAAATGAACCTGTTCGCTCTGTTTTTGCAGGAAAAGTAGTTGATGTAAGTGAAATTGCTGGACGGGGTTATTTAGTAATAATTCAACATGGAGATTATTTTACAGTTTATTCTCGTCTAAAGTCTGTCAAAATAAAAACAGGCGACAAAATAAGTGCAAAACAGCCAATAGGAACAGCAGGAAGTTATAAAGATGATACTTACGAAATTGAATTTCAGATTTGGAGGCATCAAGAAAAACTCAATCCTGAACAATGGATAAGTAAATAACTTCTTTGAATTACGAATTACGGAAATTCAATTATGGATTTCTTTTTTTAACACAGAGTTATAGAGTACACAGAGAATAAAATTACTCTTTTTATAAAAGTGATTTTAACTGGTTACCGATAACTGATAACTGATAACTGATAACTGATAACTGATTCATGCAAAATCCAATTTTATGGTATTTGAAAGGAATGGCAATGGGTGCAGCCGATGTAGTTCCGGGGGTTTCTGGTGGAACGATTGCTTTTTTGATGGGAATTTATGAACGGCTTTTAGAAGCTATTGGAAGTTTTTCTATTCCTACCTTGCGTCTTCTTTTGAAAGGAGAGTTTAAAGCATTTGCAGCAAGAACAGATTTATTTTTCTTGCTTTCACTTTTGGCAGGAATAGGAACAAGTATTATTTCACTTGCTAAACTTTTTAAATACCTTCTTGATGACCATTATATTTTGACGATGTCATTTTTCTTCGGACTTATTGTTGCAACAGTTTGGGTTGTAGGAAGACGTATCAAAGAATGGAATGCTGTGGCAATGATTTGGTTTATTATCGGAACTGCACTTGCCGTAGGAATTTCTTTTAGTGGACAAGTAAGCGAAAATCCAAATCCATTTTATTTATTTTTCTGTGGATTTATTGCAATTTGTAGTATGATTTTACCTGGTGTTTCGGGTTCTTTTGTTTTGCTTTTGCTTGGGAATTATGCCCTTGTTATTGGTGCAATTAGTACACTTCCAGACGGATTAAAAACACTAGATTCTACCAAAATTATTGCAGCACTTTGGATTTTAGTTCCTTTTGCATTAGGCGCAGGAACAGGGATTTTATCTTTTGCAAAACTTCTTTCTTGGCTTTTTGATAGGTATGAAAATTCTCTTTTGTCTGTCTTGACAGGTTTTGTTTTGGGTTCTCTTTCTATTATTTATCCTTGGAAAACCCTCAGAAAAGAGCTTATTCTCGGACACGAAAAAGTAGTAGAAACCACTCGCTACATTCCAGAAATAGACAGTCATTTTTTCATGGCTCTTGGGCTTATGCTTATTGGTGCTGTTTTGGTCGCTTCTATTGAGTATTTTGGAAATAAAGAATTGAGATAAAGATTTCCTAATGACACTCATACCCAATTTTTCATCTACTTTTCTGTGATTTTCAAAAGTCGCTTTTTTTGGTAATCTAAAATAGCTCTGACAATAGTTTAGCTACAAAGCCTTAACCATAATAAATTACAAAAAGTAGTTTCCCTAAAACTCAAAATTTTTAAAAAGAAAAAAGTTATCTTTGTGTCTAAGTTTGATAAAAAATACTTCAACTATACTATATAAGGAATTAAAATTAAATAAAGTGATACGTGTTTCATTGGGAATACTCATTATCAACGAATTATATTAGCTATGCTGATTTTCAGTTCGTAATTTTTAATTTTTAATTCGTAATTGTTCCTATAATTTATGACACCACACGAAATACTAGAGCAAAAACTAGCAAAATGCTTAGAAAAATATGAAATTGTAATTGGTCTTGAGGTTCATGCTCAACTTCTTACCCAAACAAAAGCCTATTCTTCTGACCCAAATGAATACGGCAGTTTGCCAAACACAAACGTAAGTGTAATTACGCTCGCTCACCCCGGTACGCTTCCAAAATGTAATAAAAAAGTATTGGAATTTGCTATCAAAATGGGTGTTGCTTGTGGTTGTGATATTACAGAGTACAATATTTTTGATAGAAAAAATTATTTTTATCCCGATTTGCCAAAAGGCTATCAGATTACACAAGACAAAACGCCAATTTGTAGAAATGGATTTATTACCATCACTTTGCCAAGTGGAGAAGAGAAAAAATTAGCTCTTACACGCATTCACATGGAAGAAGATGCAGGAAAATCAATGCACTTGGCTGCCGAAGTGGATACGCTTGTCGATTTGAATCGTGCAGGAGTTCCTTTGATTGAGATTGTTTCTGAACCTGTTTTGCGTTCTAGTGAAGAGGCATATTATTATTTGCAAGAAGTGCGTCGTATTTTGCGTTACTTAGAAATTTGTGATGGGAATATGGAAGAGGGTTCGATGCGTTGTGATGCAAACGTTTCTGTTCGTTTGATTGGAGAAGAAAAATTTCGTACTCGTGTAGAAGTAAAAAATATGAACTCGTTTAGAAACGTACAACGAGCGATTGATTTTGAGGTAATTCGTCAAGTAGAGTTTTATGAAGCCCCAGCTACAACAGGCGAAATTTATGGAGAAACTCGTATGTTTGATGCCAATACAGGAAATACATACAGCCTTCGTGCAAAGGAAACATTGAACGATTATCGTTACTTTCCAGAACCCGATTTGCAGCCTTTAGTGGTTACAGAGGAATATTTGAAGACAGTAAAAGCGTCTCTTCCTGCGCTTCCTCGTGAGCTGAAAGCACGTTTCATAAAAGACTACGAACTTTCAGAATACGACACTAATATTTTGATTGATGACAAAGAAACAGCTTTATATTTTGATGATTTGTGTCAAAAAACAAAAAATTACAAAGCTGCTTCCAACTGGATTACCAATATTGTAAAATCGTATTTGAATGAAAATAAAATCTCTTTTTCTGATTTTTCTTCAAAAATAAATACCGATAAAATGGCTGGGCTTATTGAATTGGTAGATTCTAATAAAGTGAGTTTTGCTTTAGCAGCACAAAAACTTTTCCCTGCACTTATTGAAGATACAAGTAAGTCAGCCGAAGAAAAAGCAAAAGAATTGGATATGATTCAGAGTAGTGATGAAGATTCTATTTTGCCGATTGTGAAAGAAGTTTTGGCACAATTCCCAGATAAAGTAGCTGAATATAACGGTGGAAAAGTTGGTTTGTTAGGCATGTTTATGGGACAGGTAATGAAAAAATCAAAAGGAAAAGCCGACCCAAAAGTAGCAAGTGCATTAGTAGAACAGGAATTAGAAAAAATGAAATAAAGTAGAAAACATCTTCCAAGATGTTTATCAATCAAAAACTTAATGGTTCAGAAACTGCTTTATTTTAAGGTAATTTAGCTACGCTGACTTGCAGTTCTGAACCATTTTTTATGTAAGTCGTCGGTGAGAAAACGGCAAGGGGATATACTTCATATTTTTTTATCGTTTATTTTTTTTATTTCAAATATTTTCTCAAAAAACTCCTTTGATTTATTTGTTTCAGAATGAAAATCTCTACAAACAAGAACAATAATGATTAGCAAAGGAGCTACA
>DAIUBX010000092.1:4429-8561 GCA_036846465.1 Bernardetia sp. | reverse complement strand
CTGTTTTTTTACGTGCTTCTGCAATGGCATATTCGGCTCGTGCTAGTGAATATAACTTTTCCGTGGCAGGTCAGAATTTTGGTACTCTTCCTATTGCAGCCTCTCAAATTTCTACCTATTCTAAAAAAGGCGATATACAAACAGCTACTTTTTCATCAAATCTTAGCTCTTCGCCTACCTCTCTTCCTGTAACAGTTACTTACAACAAGACTGATAATGCTGCTTTCGGACATCTAGATTATTTGACTTTAGAATTTACTCGTACATTATCTTTCTACAAACAAAACACACATTTTCGTTCGGTGGCCTCTTCTCAAAATGAAATTGCTAGTTTTGAATTTCAAGAAAAACCTGCTTCTATGCGTGTTTGGAATGTAACCGATTTATCTTCTATTCAAGAAATTCCTCAAAACTCATCTAATCAAAATGCTTTTGTAGTTCGTACAAACAGAGCTTTAAATGAATTAGTAGCCTTTGATATAAATGCAGAATTTCCGAAACCATTAGAAATTTCGTCTTTAACTAATCAAAATTTACATGCTCTTCCTACGCCTAATTTTGTAATTGTTACACACAATGACTTTTTGGATGCTGCTCAAAAGTTAGCAGCCTTTCATAATGAAAATGATAATTTGGAAGTTTTGGTAGTAACAGTTGATCAGATTTGGAATGAATTTTCTTCTGGAAAACAAGACGTTTCAGCTATTCGTGATTTTGTTCGTTTTTTATATAAAAATGAGAATAACAAACTGCGTTATTTACTTCTTTTTGGAGATACAAGTTATGATTATAAAGATAGAATTCAGGCAAATAATAATTTTGTACCAATTTATCAATCTAGGCAATCTTTAGAACCTGTCGAAACATTCTCTTCGGAAGATTTTTTTGGACTTATGGGAGATGATGAGGGAGAATGGGAAGAGAATTTTCAAAGCCAACAAGAAGATTTAGATATTGGAATTGGTCGTATTCCTGTCAGAAGTACAAATCAAGCTAATTTAGTAGTTGACAAAATTATTGGTTACTCACTTCCTCAAACGCTAGGAAAGTGGAGAAATAAAGTAGTTTTTGTGGCTGATGATGGAGATAGCAATATTCACATGAGAGATTCTGAACAGCTTATTGAAATTGTGGAAAATTATAATGGTTATCAAGCAGAAAAATTATATATTGATGCTTTCCCTCAAATTTCTACTTCGAACGGAAAGTATTCATTTCAAGTACGTGAAAAATTAAATCAAAATGTCAATGAAGGCTCATTGATTGTTAATTATATGGGACACGGCTCTGAGTCTAGTTTGGCAACAGAAGCAGTAGTCGATTTAGCTTCTATTTCAAGCTGGAAAAATCTCAATAACTTGCCTTTGTTTGTTACAGCTACCTGTGAATTCGGACGTTATGACAATCCACAAGTTTTTTCGGTAGGAGAACGTCTTATGACAAACGAAGATGGAGGAGGAATTGCACTTGTAACCACAACACGACCTGTAACAGCAGCAACAAATTTTATCTTAGCAAAAGCATTTTATAATAACGTCTTTGAGCGTTTTCCAGATGGAAAAATGCCACGATTAGGCGATATTATCAGAAAAACTAAAAATGAAAGTCTTTCAAAACTAAATAGAAACTTTACACTTTTGGGCGACCCTGCTTTACGTCTAAATTACCCACAAGAAGAAGCAATTATCACAGAAGTAAAAGCAAACGGAACGGTTTCAGAATCTATAAAAGCCTTAGATAAAGTCACTTTGACTGGACAAATAATGAATAATGGAACTTTAAGCTCTGATTTTACTGGCGATTTGGATATTACTGTTTATGACAAACCTGCTAAATTACGAACTTTGGGTGATGAATCTCAACCGATGTATTACAATGCTTGGCAAAATATTTTGTACAAAGGAAAAGCAAAAATTAATCAAGGAAAGTTTGAAGTTACTTTTGTAGTTTCGAAGGATATAAACTATAATTTGGATGCTGGAAGAGTAACGATGTACGCACAACACGAAACAGAAAATAGAGATGCAAATGGTTTTTATGCAGTTCAGATTGGAGCAAGTAATAATAATGCCCCAATAGACAACACGCCACCAACAGCACAAATTTGGATAGAAGACAAGATGTTTGTTTCGGGTGCAAAAGTTCCTTCAAATACTACACTTTTAGCAGAAATAAGTGATGAAAACGGAATTAATCTAACTGGTTATGGTGTAGGAAGAGAAATAACAGCCGTTTTGGATGGAGAAGCTACACAAACTTTTATCTTGAATGATTATTTTAAATATGAAGAAGGAAGTTATAAAAATGGAACAATCGCTTTTCCGTTGCAAGATTTGGCAGTAGGAAAACACACACTTACTTTTACGGTTTGGGATAATTACTCAAATCCAACTACAATTGAAGTTGATTTTTATGTAGAAAATAAGCCGATTGAAGTTACTGAAATTACACCTTTTCCAAATCCTTTTTGGAGTAATGTAGAATTTAATGTTACTCACACACGCACAGGCGATGATATTGAAGTTGTTTTGGTAGTTTATGATGTTTTGGGAAGAGCAGTCAGAACGATTCGTCAAAATTATTTAGATAATAATGGTAACTTCTCAAATCTTTCGTGGAATGGAAGAGGCAATGAGGGCGAACTTGTAAAAAATGGAATGTATATCTGTAAAATTTATATTCGTTCTCTTCAAGATAATGCCATTGGAACAAATACGGTAAAGGTTATTTTGAATAGGTAGTTTTTTGTTTTTTCAAACTATTGTCAGAGTTATTTTGGATTACCAAAAAACTACTGACAAAATTTTTTATAGTAAATTGTAAACAAATGAAATATTTTCTACAGTTTTTGATTAGCCTTTTTGTTTTTTTACTTATTATTTCCTGTTCAAAAAAAATAGTTCTCAACAAAAAGAGAATATTTTAGATACAGTAGTTTCAGAAATAGATACTATTGAGAATGTAACTGTGGAAATTGATTCCATACAAGAAGAGGTGCAAGAGGTATGTTTATGTAATACTACTACGAAACGAGTTAAATATCCAACATCTTTTAATCATGGAAATTCTCTAGAAAAAATATTAGAGAGAGAAGGTAAAAAAATAGTATATCTATATTTTAGTAATTCTAGTTCAATTCCAGAAGTTAAAAAAAAGCTAGATTCTTTAAAGCAGAATAATGCGCTTTCAAAAATTAATTATTTGGTTTTAGAAGGTATATATGTGAATTTAGAACTGTTTAAAGATTATTTCAAAGAATTTAAAAATTTAGAAACAATAGAGTTTCAAGAAGCTGGTTATGCAAAAGGTATATCTAATTTTCCTTCTGTAAAACACATTATTTTTGAATGGACACAAGGTTATATTAATAAAGAATTTGATGAGTTAGAAGAGTTAGAATCCTTGAGTTTTTTGGGGAAAGGTAAAATGAAATTACAGAAAGGTGTAAGATTAGAGCAAGTAAAGTATTTAGAAATAGATTGGACAAATCTAACTGAAGACTACTCATTTTTAAATACTATGAAATGTCTAAGGGAGCTAAAAATAGATTTCTGTTCAGGAGAGAAAATGAAACTCTACGAAGTAGATATTAAAAATTTTCTTTGTCTTGAAAAAATGCAAATACATTCTTATTTAGCTAACAGAATAAAAGGAATTCCAAAAAATATAGAATCAAATAAAAAAGCGATTATAACTATTGAACATCCTGCTCTTTCAAAAAAAGACAAAGATTATTTAGATAGTTTGAATCAAGTAAGAAAAAATAATTTCGAATAAATTACTTAAAACAAATATCATTGGGAATAACACCTACTTTATAGCGTTCTACTTCTCTTTTTGTCTGTAAGTCATATTCAAAAATATAACCTTCTTGTTGGTAATCTAAGGCATCAGCAAAAAGCAAACGTCCATTTTTTGGAGAAATAACGGCATTATAAATAAGTGTATTTTGAGTTCCTAATCCTTCTATAAAAGCAGTTTGAGGAAGACGAGAATCTATCTGAAAACTAGAAAGTTGATATAAATTGTTATCCGAAATCCAGTATAGATTATTATTATAAATACTCAAAAATTTTGGTTTGTCTTCTTCATCAAAAACTCTACTTTCACTACGTCGAACATCAGAAAGTGA
>DAIUBX010000092.1:0-4419 GCA_036846465.1 Bernardetia sp. | reverse complement strand
AATCAGTCTAGCTCTTTCTGTATCCGAACCTGCTGCCAAAATCCAAATTCTGTTTTGTGCTTCATCAGCAACTACCCATTTCGAACCTGCTGGCGTAGTAATCGTATGAACAATTTCATCATTTCTAGAATCAATGACCCAAACTTTATCAGCTTCTTGAGAAGTTACCCAAATATAATCGCCTAATTTTGCCATTTTTTCTGTCCAGTCTGTTGTACGAATTTCTTTTGTAATTCTATTATTTTGTAAATCAATTACATAAATCAAATCTCTATAAATCGTCGTAACATATGCCTTAGAATCATTTATGCCGATAAAATAACGAGGCGAATGAAGATTAGTAATTGTAGCTATTCTTTCTAAAGTAGTTGGATTTACGACTTCTACTTTTTGAGAATTATTGACTACAATATATCCTCTTCCATTGTGGATAGTCATTGATTGAGCTACATTTCCCAACGGTTCATTATTTACTCTTTCAAAAATATTATTTTCTACTCGTCCTTTGTCTATTCCATTTTGATGAATAAAAGTAAGCGTTCCTTTTCCCCAACTAAAATTCCCTTCATTGACCACAAAAAAGCCATTTTGATAATCTTTGGAAGGTTCACCAAAATCTACTCCGATAGGCGACTGACTATCAATTTCACAAGAAAAAAGGAAAAGAGAAAGAATAAAGAAACAAGAAAGCTTCAATAGGTAAAATAGATTTTTCATAGGGTTTGGATTATTTTTTATAAAAAGAAAACGTGAACTACAAAAACAAATAACTTGCCGTAGTTTGTGTTTTATTCAAATCAAAAATCTCTTTATTCAAGAGGTAAAAGATTTATCTCTGTAATATTTTTAAAGTCATCTATATTAAATGTAGCTAAATTTTTAACATCATTGGCTAACATAACAGATACAATTTCAATATCAAAAATACGATTTCCTCTAGGTTTGTATTTCTTAATGAGTTCCGTGAAAATGAATAAACTCTCTTTGCTAGGAAATAAAAAAGAAATATTTCTTTCTATCTCATCATAAAAAGCAATTACTTTCTCAAGTTCATAATCAAGTTTAGAACATACAGCAAAATATTCTGTAATACTTTTTGTGGTTATGAAGCGATTAAAAGTTGCATTCTCTAATATTTCTTTTGATTTACTGTGAAATATAGAATCCTTATCCAAGGCATAGATTAAGATATTGGTATCTAAAACTAAATTAATCATAAGCTAAATCTCTAAGGTTTAAATTATCTGCTTTTCCTTTGGCACTAATCGAACCAATAGTTGTCCATTTTTTTTCTGATTTTACTTCCACGTCATTTTTAGAAACAGAGGTTTCCCACTCCAAAAACTCCATTCTCATCAAAAATTCAATTAATAATTGTCTTTTTTGAGGTTCTTTTAAATAAATTGTGAATTGTTCCATTTTTATTATTCTTTAAAGCTTATACTAGTATTTATTTTTACTTACGTTTTATAAAATAAATGGTTCATAAAAAATCTCTCTGTAAAGCGTCGACGCTTTACAGAGAGATTTTAAAACTTACTTATTCACACAAATCAAATAATAATTTTTCTTTCCTTGTTGCACTAATAAATATTTATCTTGCAAAAGAGCAAAATCAACTGCCATAACTGCGTCAGTAATTTTTTCTTTATTAATACTTACTGCTCCTGCTTTTATAGCTCTTTTTGCTTCGCTTTTTGAAGGAAAAATTCCATCTTTAGCTAATGTAGTAAGTAATTCAATTACATTTTCAGCTTGATGATATTCATCTAAAGAAATATGAATTTGTGGTACATCTTCAAAGATTTCTAAAAGTGTTTTTTCATCAGTTTGTTGTAACTGTTTTATTACATCTTTTGAAAACAAAATTTGAGAGGCTTCTACTGCATTTTGATAGGCTTCTTCTCCATGAACTCGTTTTGTAACTTCTTCTGCTAATGCTTTTTGAAGAATTCTTGCTCCTCTATCTTTATCGTGTTCGATTTCTAGACTTTCAATCGTTTCTTTGTCTAAAAGCGTAAAGACACGAATCAAACGAGGTGCAACGGCATCATCTGCATTGAGCCAAAATTGATAGAATTTGTAAGGCGAAGTAAGATTTGCATCAAGCCAAACATTTCCACTTTCAGATTTTCCAAATTTTGTTCCGTCTGCTTTTGTAACTAAAGGACACGTAACGGCAAAGGCATGTTCTCTGTTCTCATCGTTATCAACATTTTCTGCACTACTTATTCTTCTGATAAGTTCAGTTCCAGAAGTAATATTTCCCCATTGGTCAGAACCTCCCATTTGAAGTTTGACACCATGATTTTTATATAAATGATAAAAATCGTAGGCTTGAAGTAATTGGTAAGAAAATTCTGTAAATGAAATTCCTGTTTCAAGGCGTGTTCTGACAGAATCTTTTGCCATCATATAATTGACTGACAAATGCTTTCCTACATCTCTCAAGACATCTAAAAAGCTAAAATTTTTGAACCAGTCGTAATTATTGACTAAAACGGCTGCATTTTCTCCTTCAAAATCTAAGAATCTTTTGAGCTGTTTGCCAATACATTTTTCATTGTGGCGAAGCGTTTTTTCATCTAAAAGATTTCTTTCAGAAGATTTTCCTGATGGGTCACCTACCATGCCTGTTGCACCACCAACGAGGGCATAAGGCGTATGTCCTGCACGTTGCAAATGAACCAAAAGCATAATTGTTGCTAGGTTTCCGATATGCAAAGAGTCGGCAGTAGGGTCAAAACCAATATAGCCCGAAATTTTATTTTCAAGCAAGTATTTTTCTGTGTCTGGTGTGCTGTCTTGTAACATGCCACGCCAGCGAAGTTCTTCGATAAGGTTGTGTATTTGTTTTTCCATAGTACAAAAATAGAAATTCGTTTAATTAAGTTCCTATTTTTTTGAAAAAGAATGAAAATATAGTTTTGAAATGTGTTTATTTATCAAAAAAGCCTTTCCAAATAAATGAAAAGACTTTTGATAATAAAATCTAATTTCTTACTTTTTAAAACATAAATTGAAGAGCTAAATTGAGACCTCCAACATTGGAAAGTGAAAAAGAGTTTTGTTTTAAACTTGGACTTTTATAAGTAGTATAATTAATTCCTGCACCAACCAAATTCATACTCAATCCAAATTTTGGAGTAGGACGATATAAAATCCCAGTATAAATATTTGCACCTATTCCATTTGTACCAAATTCATTAAATTCTTTATTTGGTCTTCGTATCGAATACTCTAATTGAGGGCTTACAAAAAATGAAAGTTTATCTACTATAGTTACATATCTTTTGTAATAAATTCCAAAACCATATTCTCTTCCACTACTAGTCATATTATCTGAACTAGAAATTTTTTGACTTCCAAATAATACTGATATACCTACTTCTTGATTTTCCTTTAGTAAATAACCTAATGAGGTGGTTGAGCTATATCTAACATCTTTACCATCTTCGAAAATTCCGTCGTTACTTTTTGTAGTAAACGTAGAGAAATCAAAACGCTCATTGACTACAAAAGTTCCTTGCTCCAATTGAGCAAAAGAAGAAAAACAAATAAACAGAGCGATAAAAAATGTAAGACTAAAAAAAATACGTTTCATAAAAATAAATTGGATTAAACTGTAAATTGATTTGAGCGCAAATGTACTCTTTAGTTTTCAAAAATTATAACTATCAAAGTTTAAATAAAATTATTTTTATTTAAAAAAAGACTTGAAAATTAAATTTATCATAAAAAAATGAACTTTATGTTAGAATAGCTAGTAGTTATTCTTTGATTTATTTAATTTCTATTTGTAGTTTCTATTTTGAAAACTGCTCTTATTTTTCAAACTTTGAATAAAATATAATCCTTTCACTCATTTACAAATAAATTGCACTAAAAATGAATAAAGTCTATCCCAACGCAGAGGCTGCCATTGAAGGCATTGAAGACAACATGACACTTATGTTAGGTGGTTTTGGTCTTTGTGGAATTCCTGAAAATTCTATTACTGCCCTTGTCAAAAAAGGCGTAAAAGGTCTTACTTGTATTTCGAATAATGCAGGTGTAGATGATTTTGGTATTGGTTTAATGTTAAAACAACGCCAAGTCAAAAAAATGATTTCTTCGTATGTAGGAGAAAATGCCGAATTCGAAAGACAACTTTTATCTGGCGAATTAGAAGTAGATTTAATCCCACAAGGAACACTAGCTGAAAGATGCCGAGCAGGTGGCGCAGGAATTCCTGCCTTTTTTACACCAGCAGGTTACGGAACAGAAGTAGCCGAAGGAAAAGAAACACGAGAATACAACGGAAAAATGTACGTTTTGGAAGAAGCTCTTTATGCCGATTTTGCTTTTGTGAAAGCATGGAAAGGCGATAAAAGTGGAAATCTTATCTTCAAAGGAACAGCAAGAAATTTCAATCCAATG